>NZ_JANWXB010000319.1 GCF_025055495.1 Thermoflexus sp.
GCCAGCAGATGAAAGAACAATTATCGGAGATGCTCGGTTCGTATCGCCGAAAACCTCTGCTTCAAGCTGTCGCAGCTGTCGCAAAGGGAGACTCTCACTGTCTATCGCTGCCATCAAGCTACCAAGGAGGGCACGATACCAATATCGCATTGCCCCTCGAATTGAAGCCGCCCTTATCTCTGGAAGTCCGAAGGGTTCTGCTCCAGACAAAAACAGCGGAGTGATCACTTCGCATTTAAAGCTTGACTCATACATCCCCATCCCCCTAATTTATTGTGATCTAACTATAATCCGTTTAACAATCTTGCGAATTTTAAAGGCACACTTTAGAAGAACCCAAACTTGAACATCATTTGGGTCATCTTTGTTATACCTTAAATTGTCCTGAAAATTCCTATCCAAAATTTTTAGTTCCCAGACACCAGCCGAACTCTCAACCCATTCGTCAACCTCTTCTATTAAATCTTTTACTCTTGAAATAGTGTTAGAGAGATGATGATCAGTGCTCTGTATAACGTTCTGGAACAGCTCATCGAGGTTATGGAGCTTTGGATATTTTCCTTTATTGTATAACAATAAAACTTTAAGCCATTTTTCGATTGATTGATGCAGTAGATAGCAAACGTGCGCAGGGGTGTATCTGCCGAATGGAGGCTTTCTCAGTAGGTGAACAGCACACAGCAAATCCTCTTCAGCCCGATCTACGAGCCGTTGTTCGTTGGATATTCTATCGGGAAGAATAAAAACTCTCAGAGGGTCTCGCTTATTCCTTTGCATGACTCTGCGACAATATTATTCAAATGGGATTATATTTCTGCCTCTGCACTGGGCTTATGTGCATAAATCCTCACCATCCCAAACCCGCTCGCCGTGTGCTCGCCGAAGCCGGCCTCGTAGCCCAGGCGGATGAGCTCGGGGTCCCCAGAGACGGTGAACGAGAACAGCCAGCCCCGGATGTCGGTGTCATGGATGCGAACCAGCTTGGAGCGATAGGGGGGATGCGGCTGGATCTCCAGCTCCCCCCGGAGCTCCCGTCCGTAGAAGGCCGCCGCCTTCCGCCGCAGGTTCTCCGCCAGCGCCCGCCCAAAGGCCGCTTCCTCCGGCGACAGATACCGCTTGACCAGCCGGCCGTCCCCCCGCCGTTCGCCGGTGGAGATGGTGATGGGCGAGAGGGCCGTGAAGGTCATCGTCTCGCGAAAGTCCGGTGCTGACTCCACTTCGACCCGCTCCACCATCACCGGGTAAGGTCCCAGCCGGACCTCCGGCTCCAGCAGCAGGCCCAGGGCCAGCGCCTCCACCACTGCCGGGATCGGCGAGGAGGCCCACCAGGTGACCGTCCCCTCCGCCCACAGCCCCGATCCGTTCGGGCGCAGGCCGTGGAGCCAGGAGTAGGTCAGGGGCTTGTAGCGCCGTCCCTCCGGATGGCTCCATCCCTCCTCGTGGAGCTGATGGGCCACCTGGGGCAGGCCCCGGGCCATCGCCGTATAGGCCAGGCCCCGCAACCACTCCGGATAGCTCCATGGCAGCTGACCGGATCTCAAAAGCCGGAGCTGAATCTTGAGGCGCATCGCTCCTCCTTCCGGACGGATCGAACGGAAGGGCCTTCAGACGATCGGGCGTGTCGCCGGGCGGATGAGGCCTCCGGAGATGGGCGTTCCGCTGTTGGAAGCGCAACGGTCAGGGCCGGATCACCCCCGGAAACCCTCCAAGAAGACCCACCGCACCGCTTCTTTCCTGGAAGGGATGCCCCGAAGGGATACCCCGCGGCCGCTGAATCCCCCAACGCCCGCTTGGGAGATCCTCAGATCCTGCTTCTCCGCGCCCGCGCCGCGTCCCGCACGGCCTGGAGGTTGATCACCTCCGCGACTTCGAAGCGGGGCGGGATCACCCCAGCGACAGGCCGCAGGCGGACGATGGAGGGGAAATACCCCATGCGGCCGTGCAGTTCGGCCAGCAGCACCCCGGCGGAGTAGTTCAGAGAAGGCAGGACGATGAGCAGGGGGAGCGTTTGCCATTCCTTCGCCGTAAACCCTACCTGGTCCACCATCCTCACCACCTGTTGGGCCAGCGGCTCCTGCGGATCGATCTGGGCATCGATCGCGATCACGCGCTCCACCTTCCGTCCGGTGAGGGCTTCGAGCTGGTGGAGCTGCTCCTCCGTCAGTGGATGGGCGAAGTTGACGAGGACCATGTATCTGCCTCCCGTGTCTTCAGTGTAGTCCGCCGGGTGGGCGCGAGACATCGGGGGAGAGCCGGATTTTTCTCAGGGATAGGCCGGATGCCCGTCCTCCGGGTTGGGGATAAAGATGGAGATGAAGCGGAAGCGTCCTATGGATCCCCCACTGGGGATGGGGTCCAGCAAGGCCCCCCGGCGGCCCTGTTGAACCAACGGGTCTGACGCCGGCTTATGCGAGGCCAGCTTTTTCCTCCCCCCGCGGCCCTCGGGCCGCGGGGATGTCCTGGGGGCGGGCAGGGCCGCCGAAGACGGCTCCGCTTCGCCCGAAGACCCCGGGTTTGGAAGATCCCGTTCCGTCTTCGAGGCGATAGAAAGGCCGCTTCTGGGGGGCTTGGGATCGTTCTTCAAAGGGAGGTGTCTATCCGCTCGAATCCGGGACTCCTCCCGGTGCTAGGAGCGGCATGATCGGTCGAAACCATTCCCGCAGGTTGTGATAAGAAAGCGGATGATCCGGAGGCAACTCCCAGAGCTCTCGACAGACATCTTTGATGGCGTCCAGATGGGAGTCGACGGTCTTGGGGGTGATCCCCAGGCGCTCAGCGACCTGCTGCGGCCGCTCGTTATGGGCGATCCAGTAGAGCACCCGACGCTGGGCCGGCGTCAGGCGCTGCCACGCCTGCCGGCAGCGCTCCAGGTCTCTGGAGGCCGGGAGGGCCTGCTGCAATTGGATGGACGAAAGCTGTCGGAAGCCCGGGAAATCCGCCCCCCAATGGGGGAAGGGCACTTCGACCAGGCGCACGCCGTCCTCCGGTCGGGCATGCATGCGCTGCCCATCCCGCGCCAGCTCCAGGAAGGAACGGGGTGTGTAAAGGTGCCAGAGATGATCCGAGTAATCCAGATGAACAATGGCGGTGAGGAAGAGCATCAGGGCCAGGATGCGGCGTCCGCCGGCCAGCACGACATGCAGGGGCCGACCCTGGGCTTTCTCCAGTCGAAGGATCTCCACAATGTGAGCGCGAACTGCATCGGCAGTTTGCTCGTCGACGATATCCACAAGAGGGCCATGATGGTCTCGTAGCACGACGCGGCGCAGTCGAATGGGGCGCTGGGCGTGGGCGTAGAAGTCGTTAGGGAATTCGCGATCCAGCCGCTCGAGGGCCTGACGGGTCCGGGGATCATGGGGGGCGAAGTGGATGACCACGACTTCCCCGATCGGCTCGCCGCGCTCCAGCAGCGCGTCCAGGGCGAAGGTGACCACCTGGGGTTGCCCGCCGAGGGTAGCGATCATCGTGCTGACCGGTCTGGGGCCCATCGCTCACCTCCCACGGAAGCGACCTGGCTTAGGACACATCCGATGGCTGGAATATTTTAACCGTTCAGCCGGCGGTTCCATCATTGTGTGGTCTTCCTCTAAGCCATGCAGGCTCAATTCACCGATGTGCACGGAGGATGCAGATGGAGTTGTTTCCGGCTGTTCTGATCGGGGGGCCGCCCAACTCCGGTAAGTCAGTGCTAATTTATAGTTTATCACAGGCGTTGCGCAAGCGGGGAGTGCCCCATTATGTGCTGCGGGCGGCGCCCGATGGGGAAGGGGACTGGTTTCTGGAGACAGAGGTGACCCAGATCCGGCTGCTTCGGGTGAAAGGCCCCTTCGACGCCCGCTGGGTGGATCGAATCGTTCGGGATATCCAGAACCGGCACCTTCCATTGTTGGTGGACGTAGGGGGGCTGCCCACTCCGGAGCAGGAACGCATTCTGAGCGCGGCGACCCACGCGATCCTCCTCACCCGGGATCCGGCCCTCCGTTGGGAGTGGCGACGTCGCTTCCACCGTTACGGCCTGAACCTCGTCGCAGACCTGGATTCTCAGCTGGACGGGCCTTCCCGGGTGATCCAGCAAACCCCTGTGCTTCGCGGGGTGATCACCGGCCTGGTCCGGGGCCGCATGGCGGAGGGATCGGTTTTTGAAGCCCTGGTGGATCGAATCGCCGCTCTTTTCCGATACGAGGCTGAGGAATTGCGACGCTATCACCTGAACATGGCCCCCGCTGTGGACCTGGTGATCGAATTGGACCGACTGGCCCGCATGCTGGGCGTCCGCTTGGAAGGCGAGGCGCCCCGCTGGGCCCCGGAAGACCTGCCCCGTGTCCTGGAATCCCTCCCTGCTGGCAAGCCCCTCGCCCTTTATGATCGAGCCCCCGCCTGGCTGTATGCGGCCCTGGCCGTCCATGCCCTGCCTTCCCCTCTCTTTCAATTCGATGTCCGGCTGGGATGGATAGAGCCTCCGAAGCTAAGGGTCGAGGCTGGCCCCCCCGAACCGTCGGCCTTGCATTTCTTCATGGAAAGATCGGGGGACCTCTGGCGGCTTCGGGTGACGATGGCCCATTCCTATCTGGAACATGAAGAGTTAGAGGGTCTCCCGGTGCCTGCGATCCCCACGGATGAGGGCCTGGTCATCGATGGGAAACTTCCCCTCTGGCTGTGGACCGCGCTGGCGCGGGCCTACGCGGGGGCTCGAGCGGTGGCCGTCTTTGAGCCGCGGACCTCGGAGGCCATTGTCATCGCGTCTCGGGACCCTGTCTCTCCGATTGGAACCCGATGGCCCGTGGAGCCTGTTGGAGGGCAGCGGGCATAACCGTTGTCGCATGGCGAACCCCTTCCCCGCGGCCTGAAAGGTTGCATGCCCTTGCTAACGCGTGCGAGGAATTCGACGCCGCTCACGCGAACCTCCGATTTCTCCCTGGGGATTGGGGGGCTGGCGGCCCGCCAGCCCCCCACACGTTTTTCTCCCCCCTCCCCACGGCCCTCAGGGCCGTGGGGAGGGGCTTCATCGGCCCTCTCACAAGGGCTCACTATGTCTTCACGGATGGAATGCACAGCACGCGTTTGCATAGAAGAAGGGAGACTTGAGGCTTTGAGGCGGGCAGGGCCGTTGAAAGGAGCCCCGCTCTTCAAAACGTCTGATTCCCCCTTCCCATGAGCCAGAGAGCTGTGGGAGGGGGAAATCCAGTGGATATGGGGTGAGCCGGTTCTCTAAGTCCTTCAATCAAAGATGGACGAGGCCTATAGGCTCTCAACGGGGTAACTCCTACCCCGGATGGGCAATGCGTCGATGGATTCCCCGGCCTG
>NZ_JANWXB010000325.1 GCF_025055495.1 Thermoflexus sp.
CGGGGGCCTGCCCCTACGATACCGGTTCGATCTCCGCGCCAAGCGCCTGCATGGCTTCCACGAATCCAGGGAAACTGTCCGCAATGCATGCGGCGTCCTCGACGATCGTTTCCCCCTGGGCGATCAGCCCGGCGATCGCCAGGGCCATTGCAAGGCGGTGATCCTCATGGCTGTGGACCACCGCTCCTCGCAAGGGGGTAGGTCCATAGACGGTGAAGCCGTCCGGATGTTCCTCGATCTGCGCGCCCATGCGCCGTAGCTCCATGGCCAGCGCGGCGATGCGATCGCTTTCCTTGACGCGCAGCTCCGCTGCATCGCGGACCTGGGTGACGCCCTCCGCCTGCGTGGCGACCACGGCGAAGATCGGGAACTCGTCGATCATCCGGGGAACGATCGCCCCCGCGATCTCGATCGCCTGCAGGCGGGCAGCCGCGGCTGTGGTCAGGAGCCCTACTGGCTCTCCGCCGACCTCAGCCTCCGAGATCACCTGGATGGGCGCGCCCATCGCCTGCCATGCCTCGACCCATCCCAGCCGCGTCGGGTTGAGCAGGACGCCTGGGATCTGAACCTGTGCGCCCGGGATCAGCAGCGCTGCCGCGACCAGGAAGGCCGCGGAAGACGGATCCCCGGGGATCGTGAGCGAGAGGGAGCGTAACTGTTCCGCCGGCTCGATTGTAATGGAGTTCCCTTCCCTCTGGACGGTCGCGCCCATCGCCCCGAGCAGGCGCTCCGTGTGATCCCGCGATGGGACCGGCTCGATCACCGTTGTAGGGCGGTCCGCGTAAAGCCCGGCCAGCAGGATAGCGGATTTCACCTGGGCGCTGGCCACCGGCAGTTCATACTGGATGCCCCGGAGGGAGCCGCCTCGCACCCGGACTGGGGCATGCCCTTCGGTGGTGAAGACCTCCGCGCCCATCCGGCGCAGCGGCTGGGCCACCCGCTCCATCGGGCGCCGGGAGAGCTGAGGGTTCCCGACCAACATGCTGGGGAAGGGGAACCCGGCCAGGATCCCCATCAGGAGCCGCATCGTGGTCCCGGAACCGCCACAATCCAGCGGTTCAGAGGCGGGCTGAAGGCCCTTCAGGCCGCTGCCGTGAACGACCAGATGATCCCTGGCGGGGCGCTCCACCTGAACTCCCAGAGCGCGCACACAGCGGAGGGTCGCCTCACAATCGGCGGCGGGAAGCCAGCCCTGGAGGTTGGAAATTCCATCGGCCAGGGCCGCCAGTAACAGCGTCCGGTGGGATATCGATTTATCCCCAGGGACGGAGATCGCGCCGCTCAATCGAGAGGCAGGTTGGATCCGTAAACGCATAGACGTTCCTCATTCGAAGAGTCGTTTGAGCTGGCCCTTTCATCCGGGGAATTGGGGGGCAGGGCCGTCAAAGGCGGCCCCGCCCCCATTCCTCTGGTTCGAAAGCCAACTGGTTCGCCGGGCGCTACATTGAACAGGCCAAGATGATCTATAATTCTAACACAACGGGTGGTCGGATCATCCCACCTGTGCAGGGTAGAAGGCCCTCTTCCTTGTGGTCCTCAGGGCTATGGGGGCCAAAACGGAGAAAGATGAGGCCGCTGAAGGCTGCCTTGCCGACTGTGGAGCAAAATCTTTCCTTTGGGGTGGAGGAGGATGGAGCGAAAACTCAAACCGTATACCGTGGCCGAAATTATGACCTCGCCGGTGGTGACGGTCCCGCCAGATATGCCGGTGGAGGAGGCATTGCACCTGATGGTCCAGAAGGGTATCTCCAGTGTGGTGGTGGAGCCTGAGGGGGCTCACGGAACCTGGGGGATCATGACCAAGCGGGACATCTTGAAGAAAGTAGTCGCCGCGGATCGACCTTTGAAGGGGCTCAAGGTTCGGGATTTGATGAGCGCGCCCCTGATCACGGTCTCCCCCGACACCACCATCCGCCAGTGTTCCATCATCATGTTGGACGCCAACATCCGGCGGGCGGTAGTAATGCAGGATGGCAAGCCGGTCGGCATTGTGAGCGATACCGACATCTTCCAGGCCGTGGAAGAACGGGGATGGGGTCCGGATTAAATGAAGTGGGCTCTGTTTTCCCCATCCGGGTGCGGCGGCTGACCGCCGATGGCCAGCTCCGGGTCGTTTACCCCGGACGCGTGTTGGAGGCTTCGCCTGAGGGGATCGTCCTGGAGGCTTACTGGGAACGCCCCCCTCTGGATCTGGGATATACCGTCCTGGAGCCGGCGGATCGCTTTGTGGAATATTTCTTTCGAGACCGCTGGTTCGTGATCTATGAGATCCACCACCATCAGGATAACCGGTTGAAGGGATGGTATTGCGATATCATCTATCCTCCCCGGATTTCGGAAGGTGAGATTGAGATCCGTGACCTCGCGCTGGATCTCTTTGTGACGCCGGCGGGGGAGGTGCTCGTTCTGGATGAGGAGGAGTTCGAGGCGCTGGGATTGCGGGAGCGCGATCCCAGCGCGTATGAAGCCGCTCGCTCCGCTCTTCAGGATCTTCTGAAGAGGGTTCATCGGCGGGAGCATCCCTTTCATCAGCTCCCCAAATGATGGAATCCCTCCTCTGTGACGGATCGTGCCCTCGATTTCGCGGGGATTTTGGGGCGGGCGACCACGGTGAGCGGTGTCTCCCTCCCCGAGGCCTGAAGGGCCTCGGGGAGGGGGATACCGGCGGGAGGAGCGATCGGCGCCGCTTATCCTCCATCCGTCAGCTGTGGAACACTTCCCAAACCCTAAAACAACGCCTCACAGGAGGAAGCCATGGGTCACGGATATGCTGGGCGCATTCTTCACGTGGATCTCACCGAAGGCCGTTTGTGGGTGGAGACGCCGCCCGAATCGTTCTATCGCACCTATATGGGCGGCAGCGCGATGGGGCTTTACTACATCCTGAGAGAGATGCCTCCCGGCATTGATCCCTTCGATCCCCGCAATATCCTCACCCTCTTTCTCAGCCCGCTCACGGGCGCGCCGATCTCCGGCCAATCCCGTCTGATGGCGAATGCCAAATCCCCCCTGACCGGCGCCATCGGAGATTCCCAGAGCGGAGGCTTCTTCCCTGCGGAGCTGAAATATGCGGGCTTTGATGGAATGGTGATCCGCGGCCGCGCCCCGAAACCGGTTTACCTCTGGATCCACGACGGCGAGGCCGAGCTACGGGATGCCGCTCACCTGTGGGGCCGGATCACCGGCGAGGTGGAGCACACGCTTCGGGAGGAGCTGGGCGACGATCAGATCGAGGTCGCCCAGGTCGGCCCGGCCGGCGAACGCCTGGTTCGCTTCGCCGCGATAATCAACATGTCCAACCGGGCCAACGGCCGGACCGGCATGGGGGCGGTGATGGGCTCCAAAAACCTGAAGGCCATTGTCGTCCGCGGCCGCCGCAAGGTGACCGTCGCCGATTCAAAGACCCTGGCGGAGCTGGCCGGGTGGGGCGCGCGCCACGTCGAGAGCAATCCGGACGTGCAGGGATTGGCGCTCTACGGGACGGCCAGCGTGGTGGCCTGGCAGCAGATGGCTGGCACCCTGCCGACCTACAATTACAACGCCGGGCAGTTCGAGGGCTTCGAGAAGATCACGGGCGAACGGATGGCGGAGACCATCCTCAAGGAGCGGGACACCTGTTACGCTTGCGTCGTTCGTTGCAAGCGGGTGGTGGAAACGGAGTGGAACGGACGGAAGGTGGACCCGTTCTATGGCGGGCCGGAATACGAGACCATCGCGACCTTTGGTTCCTACTGCGGCATCGACGACCTGGACGCCATCTCCCTGGCGAACCAGCTCTGCAACCAGTATGGGGTGGATACGATCTCCTGCGGGGCCACCATCGCCTGGGCCATGGAGTGCTTCGAGAAGGGCGTCCTCACCGAGGCGGAGATCGGTTTTCCGCTGCGCTTCGGCGATGCGGAGGCCATGTTACGGCTCCTGGAGATGATCCTCCGACGGGAGGGGATCGGGGATGTCCTGGCGGAAGGTTCCGCGCGCGCGGCCGATCGCCTGGGCAAGGGCCATGAGTTCCTGATCACCGTGAAGAACCAGGAAGCCCCGGCTCACATGCCCCAGGCCAAGCGATCCCTCGGCCTGATCTACGCTGTTAACCCCTTCGGCGCGGATCATCAGTCCAGCGAACACGACCCGATGTATGAGGAGGGCGCCTCAGACCTCTACCTCCAGCGGCTGGCGCTGATGGGGCTCACCCAGCCGCAGCCCCAGTATAGTCTGAGCGACGAGAAGATCCGCTTCGCCTACCTCACCCAGCTCTTCTATTCCTTCCTGGACTCCGCTGGGCTCTGTCAGTTCGTGTATGGCCCGGCCTGGACTCTCTACGGGCCTGAGGAAACCGTGAAAATGGTCCGCGCAGTGACCGGGTGGACGGATTTCACCCTGGAGGAGCTGTTGCGGATTGGAGAGCGGCGCCTGAATTTGCTGCGGTGGTTCAACGCCCGGGAGGGTCTGGACCGACGGGCGGATCAGCTCCCGAAGAAATTCTTCAAAGCGCTGCAGGGAACCGGGCCCACCGCGGGCATGGCCCTGGATCGGGGGGAGATCGAACGAGCGCTGGATCGTTACTATGAGCTGGCGGGCTGGACCCAGGATGGAGTCCCCACCCCGGAGAAGTTGCGGCAGCTGGGATTGGGATGGTTGCTGGAAACCTCGGTGTGATGCCGACCGCCCCAATCGCAAGCTCGCTCCACGGCCTTCGCTGGTGGCCCCGGGTTTTGCTGAGCCTAGGGATCGACGGCTGGCTTTGCTGGCATGCAGCTTGGTGGTTGCCGGCGAAGGCCGATGAACGGTTGCCGGCCTCCTGCGCCGGCGATCCCATGGGGAAACCGGCTGGAGGACGTGAAGGTATGGCATCGTTCGGTTGGGAAACTCGCCGGACAGGGCAGCATGCGACCGTCCCGTTATCTCCCATTCCCGGGTTCGTAGCCCTCCCGTGCAGGAGCCCTTCATGACCTCTACGATGGAGCATGTCGCGTATCTATCGAAACACATCGGGCCCCGAGGGAGCACCACGGATGCGGAGCGGGAGGCTGCGGAGTATGCTGCGCGGGTGTTCCGGGAAGCGGGGCTGGAGCCCCATGTAGAACCGTTTATCAGCGCCACCTCGGCCTGGCGCCCCTTTGCCATCGCCACCGGGGGGATGCTCCTGATGTTCCCCATCTTTTTCCTGGGCGGCCGATGGATCGCCACAGCGGGGCTTTTCCTGCTGGTCCTCTGCACCGTGATGGAACTGACGTTCACCCCAAACCCGCTCCGATGGCTGGTTCCCAAAGGGCGAAGCCAGAACGTCTACGCGATCCTGTCACCCGTCGGACCAGTCCGCCAGCGGGTGATTTTGTGCGGCCATCTGGACACCCATCGCACGCCGTGGGCGTTTTCCTCCCTTCGAGCGCTGGCGATCTATCGGACGCTGGTGACCTTGGGTCTTCCCGGCGCGGTGGGGATCGGGGCATTGTTCCTGACCGGTGCGATCACCGGGAACCCGACCTGGGGCCTGCCGGCGCTGTTGCCAGGGTTGCTGCTAACAGCCGTCTTCGCGATGGCGATCCAGGCGGACTTCACGCCCTACACTCACGGCGCCAACGACAACGCCACCGGCGCCGGGATGGTCCTGGCGCTGGCGGAACGGATCCGCCGGGAGCCCCTCCAGCACACCGAGGTCTGGGCGCTATGCACCGGTTGCGAGGAAGTTGGCGCGTATGGCGCCGCCGCTTTCGTCCGAGGGCACGCCGACCTTGGGCAACCCATCTTCATCGTCCTGGATACCCTGGGCGGTCCTGGGAGTGGTCCATGCTATCTCGCGCAGGAGACGATGTTGTTGCCCCTGCGCAGCGACCCCAAGCTACTTGCGCTGGCGGATCGAATCGCCCGAAGCCATCCGGAGTTCGGCGCCTATCGCTGGTCGAACTTCCGGGGTGCCTACACCGATGGGGCTCCGGCCATCCGGGCCGGCTGGCGGGTCCTCACCTTTGTAAACCTCCGGCCCGACGGCGTGCTGCCGCACTGGCATCAACCTTCGGATGTGTATGAGAATGTGGATCCGGAGGTGGTCGCCCGCACGGAGGCCTTTGTGTGGAGGTTGCTCCAGGAGATGGATCGCACTGTCTGGGAAAGCTGAGGGAGGATCAAAACTCGAGTTCCGGACGGCGGCTTGGTCGTCGGATCATTCAGCCCGGCTGAGATTTTGGGAGGCTGGGCCGGAGGTCGAAGGTTCCTCGTTTAGCTTCCCAAAATATATTGCGCC
>NZ_JANWXB010000358.1 GCF_025055495.1 Thermoflexus sp.
GAGGCCGGCCGCAGCAGCTCCCAGCATGCGATCAGCTGGACAGCCTGACCGGGCTTCAAGCGGCGCGGCGTTGCCCGAAACCCGATCAGACGCACTAGCGGCTCCCCTGGGGGACCCTCCAGATCCTCAAAGACCCAATCCAGTCGCTCCAGATCCGCGGGGATCTCCTCCCTGGTCCGAAGCGGTTGATGGAAGGCCGGCCACAGGTAGCGGGAGAAACCCAGGACGGAGAGCGTCATCGTGAACACCAGCCATGCGCGCAGGACGCCCCGTTCCCACGCGGTGGAGGGAGATCCTTCCCAGGCCCACACGACGACCCACCAGAAGGCGGGAAGGGCGATGAAGAGCAGCCGCCCAGTAGGGGCCTCCACGCGGAGGTTCCAGGAGATGAACTCGAGGATCGCAATTCCCAGCCAGAGGGCGGGGATCAGTGGGGGAAGGGCCTGAGAACGATCCGGCAGCCGGCTGAAGTGGAACCTCCATACCCGCCGGAGGGCCTGAACCCCGGTGAGGAGAAGGAAGAGATCCCAGATCCCGTATATCCACTGCTCCGCGATGATCCCCTCGGTGGCTCCGAACGAGAGAAACGCTGTCTCGCGGGCGCGGAGGGCGATGGCGATCCAGTCGCTCCCCGAGGGCGGTTGTGGGCGATGCCAGTGGATCATCGACAGGTGGGCCCGGAAAGCAAGCGGGTCCTGATAGAGGAGATAGTTCCATCCCAGCCATCCCCCGCTGATCAGGGCGACCCCGAGCAGGCTCAGGGCCAGCTCGCCTCCCCGCGCCCGCCACGAAGGCCGGGAGCGGGCGCTGGCCATCCAAACGAGGAGCCAGAGGGGAATCAGGCCGATATTGGAAGCCTTGGCCATCAGGGCCGCCCCCATGGCCAGGCCGCTCCATCCGGCCCGTTTCCACGAGGGGCCGAGCACGTAATCCACGATGGCGTTCAGGGCCAGGGCAGCTCCAGCCACCGCCAGCGCGTCGTTGCTTACGCTGGAGGCGAGGGCGATCCATCGCGGATGGAACGCCATCAGCGCGACGCCGATCATCGCCGCCGCGGGCCGCCTCGGAAGAACCCGCCGGATCAACCGATAAACCAGCAGGATCGCAGTCAGGCCCGTCAGGGAGGAGATCAGGCGAGCGATCCGGAAGGCCAGAATCTCCCCCTTCCAGTTCCAGATCTCCCGCGGATCATGAACGATAAGATTCCGGTTCGCCCAGGCTTCCGGAGGTGGGGCGGGAGCGCCGACGTGATGAGGATTCAGCTCCTCCCACACGATTTGCTCATCGAGACGGATCCATCCCGTGGCGATCGCGGCGAGGACGTAGTAAAGCGGGAACTGAGTGCTCTCATGAGGGACGTCTGCGCCCGGCCCCCCGACGACCGGCCAGGTTCGATGGCGAACCAGATAAGTGATGACCCGGAAGTGGGACAACTCATCCGGCGCCTCGCCCAGGGGAGTTGCCAGCTGGTAGGCGAAGCTCAGGCCGAGGAAGCAGAGGGAAAGGACAACGAGCAGGATGCGCTCTTCTCTCCGGGTTCTCATTTCTTCTCTCCACGCCCCACCTATCGCATTTCCAGAGAACATGTTAGCAAGTTCCAGCACGTAATACCGCTTCGGGGATCCGGCGAGACGCATACGGCTGCCACCCAGTGCTTCCGAAGAGCGCTGTCCAGAAGGCAGGGAACCGCTAGCAAGAGGAAGGAAATCGCTCCACCGGGGTTCAATCCCTCTCCACGCATTCGTATGGCCTCGGGCACCGAAGGCGTTCGACACCACACGAGCATGATTTTCCTCCTCCCTCCCCGCCATCCGAAGGACGCCGGTGCGTGGAAAAAGGATCCCACCTTCTCCATCGGACCCCTCCCCAC
>NZ_JANWXB010000374.1 GCF_025055495.1 Thermoflexus sp.
TGCTCGAGGCTGTATGCGAACCTATCTCATTCTGAAGGAGAAGGCGGAACAGTGGAATTCAGACCCGGAGATTCAGGCGCTGCTGAAGGAGATCAACGCCGATGATGGTTCGATGGATATGTTTAAGGGGCGATACACTCCTGAGAAAGCAGCGGCGCTGAAGATGGCTTCATTTGATCGGGTCGCGCTGGGCAAGCGGGGCTGGGCTTATGAGCGGCTGGACCAGCTGACGATTGAAATCCTCCTGGGTGTGAGATAAGTTAAGCGAAAGGCTAGGCGTCGGGCTTTGCGTCTTGCGTCTCGCTGGACGCTTATCCTGTCACATTGGGGTTGCGGTGGCGCTGCTGTCGTAGAAACGATGTGCTTTGAGCTGGTAAGGGAGGTCGCTCCAGACTTTGGGTCGAGGAGGAAGGGGGAGATGGCGTTCTTTATGGGCATCGATGTCTCCACGACGGCCACGAAGGCTCTGATAATCGACCCTGATGGTGAAGTGGTCGCCGTGGCTTCTTCTGAGTATGCCTATGAGACGCCTCGGCCGATGTGGGCGGAGCAGCATCCCTATCTCTGGTGGACAGCGACCGTGGACAGCATCCGCAGGGTACTGGCGGAGTCCGGGGTGGACCCTGCTGATATCGGGGGAATTGGCCTGACCGGGCAGATGCACGGGCTGGTTCTGCTGGATGAAAGGGGTGAAGTTCTGCGCCCTGCAATCCTATGGAACGACCAGCGTACTGCCGCGGAGTGCGATGAGATCCGGGCTCGCTTGGGGAAAGATCGGTTGATCCAGATCACTGGTAACGATGCCCTAGCCGGTTTCACCGCTCCTAAAATCCTTTGGGTGCGAAACCATGAGCCGGAGATCTTCCGGCGCGTCCGCCACATCCTGCTGCCCAAAGACTATGTTCGTTACCGTTTGACTGGTGAGTTTGCGATCGATAAGGCGGATGGAGCCGGGACGATCCTCTTCGATCTCAGGAAGCGGGATTGGTCTGCAGAAGTCCTGAACGCTTTAGAGATCGACCCCGAGTGGCTTCCTCCGACCTTCGAGGGTCCGCAGATTACGGGAAGGGTTACACCTGACGCTGCGGAGGAGACGGGCCTGAGAGCGGGAACACCGGTCGTGGCTGGTGGTGGCGATCAGTCCGCACAGGCGGTAGGGGTTGGCGCGGTGGAGCCGGGAGTTGTGGCCCTCACCCTGGGGACATCAGGCGTCGTTTTCGCCAGCACTCAGGAGCCCTTCATAGAGCCTCAGGGGCGGCTCCACTCATTCTGCCACGCTGTTCCCGGCCGCTGGCACCTGATGGGAGTGATGCTTTCGGCCGGAGGCAGCTTGCGCTGGTACCGGGATAC
This sequence comes from Thermoflexus sp., assembly GCF_025055495.1. GTDB lineage: Bacteria > Chloroflexota > Anaerolineae > Thermoflexales > Thermoflexaceae > Thermoflexus. The sequence goes on from NZ_JANWXB010000374.1 coordinate 1,351, forward strand.
AGTGGCTCCAGTCACCGACTTTGATACCCTTCTGCGACCGGCAGGAGAGGTATCTCCAGGTTGTGAGGGCCTGCTTTTCCTGCCCTATCTAACGGGGGAGCGAACGCCCTATCCAGATCCACTGGCCCGCGGTGCTTTTGTGGGCCTGACGGTCCGTCATACGCTTGCCCATATGACCCGAGCGGTTCTAGAGGGGGTTGCCTTCGGCCTTCGCGACAGTTTTGAGCTGATGAAGGAATCAGGGCTAACGGAAATCACTCAGGTTCGCGCCTCAGGCGGCGGCGTCCGCAGCGCTCTCTGGAGGCAGATCCTCGCAGACGTGCTGGGCGCGGAGCTGGTCACGGTCAACACGACCGAGGGCGCAGCCTACGGTGCCGCATTGCTGGCAGCTGTTGGCGCTGGAGTATTCCCGGATGTCCCATCGGCCTGTTCGGCAGTCATTCGGATCACCGGGCGCACAGTTCCAGGGCCGGCCGCTCGTTTCTATAACGAAATGTATCCCCTCTACCGGAAGCTTTACCCCGCCCTTCAACCTGCTTTCCAGGAGATCGCTCGATTAATTGCCTAAGTCCCCTATTCTATCCTTCTTGCTCTTCCCTAATATCTGCTTGGGATATGGAGGGGAGAGCGAATCGATGTCGCGGCATTGATTTCTGACTATTCTTACAGATGCGGCCGCGCAGCCCTCTCCCCTCCCTGTTTGGGACCTCCATCTCCCGCTTGCTTTCACCCCCAGTGCTCTGTTGGTAAGTCTCACCCTTTTTGGGTAGAGTCGATTGCCAGGAGCAGCTGGTTCTATGCCTTAATCGAGGGATGAACGGTGTGATACAAGATGTGCTATAATTAAATTGCATCGGGGCGTGGCGCAGCCAGGTTAGCGCACCACGTTTGGGACGTGGGGGTCGTCGGTTCGAATCCGACCGCCCCGACTGGATGCGGGCGTAGCTCAGGTGGTAGAGCGTCTGCCTTCCAAGCAGAAGGCCGCGGGTTCGAGTCCCGTCGCCCGCTCCTTCAATGGGGCTGGAGTCCCTCTTATATGCTTGCGTGAGGGGCCCGTAGCTCAACGGCAGAGCAGCCGGCTCATAACCGGTCGGTTGCAGGTTCGAATCCTGCCGGGCCCACTGGGGGAGGAGAGGCGCTGGATCCCGATGCCAGGGGGTGAGCGGTTCCCCACTGGAAGGATGTTCCTCTAGTTTCCCCCAACCATCCTTTCGCGACCAGGAGGGAGCGATGGTGAACGATCGTCCGTGGTATCGGTTCTATGACCCCGGCGTTCCCCGTTCCCTGGAGTATCCCCCGATCCCCTTCTTCCGGTTCCTCGAGGACTCCGCTCGTCGTTTCCCGGATCGCCCCGCGCTGATCTTCAAGCCGGCCCACCAGGGATTTGCGGGGAGCGCGATGACCTATCGTGAGCTGAACGAGCTCTCCGATCGCATGGCAGCTGCCCTTTATCATGAGCTGGGCGTGCGAAAGGGCGATCGGGTCGCCCTGATCATGCCCAACATCCCTCAGTTCGTCATCGCTTACTTCGCGGTGCAGAAGATCGGCGGTGTGGTGGTGGCCACAAATCCCATCTACACGCCCCGTGAGATGGAATACCAGCTGGCCGACTCCGGCGCTACGGTGGCCATCGTCCTCAGCCGGATCTATGAGCGGGTGAAATCGATCCAGCCCAACACCCAGGTGCGCCGGGTGGTCGCCGCCCACATCAAGGAGTTCATGAGCCCGTTGCTCAAGATCCTTTATACCCTGGCCCGGGAACGCAAAGAAGGGGACCGGGTGACGTTGCGGGACAACGACGTGTGGTTCCATGATCTGCTCCAGCGCTACCGGCCGGACCAGCGGCCGACGGTGGAAGTCGGGCCGGACGATGTGGCGATCTTCCAGTATACCGGCGGGACCACCGGGCTCTCCAAAGGGGCGGTGGCTCTCCATCGCAATATCGTGGCGAACGTCCTGCAGGTTCGGTCATGGGATCCTCAGCTTCGGGAGGGCCAGGAAGTGATTATGGGGGCTCTCCCCCTGTTCCACGCCTATGGAATGATCGTGGCCTTGGGCCTGGCCATGCAGATCGCCGCCACCTTGGTGCTGGTGCCGAACCCGCGGGATCTGCATACGCTGCTGGACGGGCTACAGCGGTATCGGGTGACGATGTTCCCCGGTGTTCCTACCCTTTACAACGCCATCAACAACCACCCGGATGTGAAGGCGGGCAAATACAACCTGCGCACCATCCGCGCCTGCATCTCCGGTGCCGCGCCGTTGCTGCTGGAGATCAAGCGGCGGTTCGAGGAGATCACGGGGGCGAAGCTGGTGGAAGGCTACGGCCTCTCCGAGGCGCCCACGGCCACGCACTGCAACCCGCTCTATGGGTTAAACAAGGAAGGAAGCATTGGGATCCCCATGCCCGATGTCGATGCAAAGATCGTCAGCCTGGAGGATGGGGTCACGGAGCTGCCGCCTGGGGAGATCGGAGAGCTGGTCCTCCGCGGCCCGCAGGTGTTCCAGGGCTACTGGAACCGCCCCACGGAGACCGAGAACACCCTTCGGAACGGATGGCTTTACACCGGCGATATCGCGCGGATGGACGAGGACGGCTATTTCTATATCGTGGACCGCAAGAAGGAGGTGATCAAGCCGGGCGGCTATCAGGTGTGGCCACGGGAGGTGGAGGAGATCCTGGCCCAGCATCCCAAGATCAAAGAGGTGGCGGTCGCTGGAATCCCCGATCTGCATTTAGGCGAGGCCGTTAAGGCATGGGTGGTGCTCCACGAGGGGCAGACCGCGACCGCCGAGGAGATCCGGGAGTGGTGCCGGGACAAACTGGCCCCCTATAAGATCCCGCGCCACATCGAATTCCGAACGGAGCTGCCGAAGAGCATGGTCGGAAAGGTCCTCCGCCGCGTGCTGGTGGAAGAGGAACGGACGAAGAGCCAGCCGGCTGAATAAGAAATCGCCCGGGAAGTTCAATCGCCCGGCCCTGCGTGAAAGACGCAGGGTTCGGGTTGTTTTTTGAGCGCTGTTTTATCGGTGGGCGAGTGCAACCACGAAGGAGATACAAACAGGAGTTTACGCCGTTTGCTCCTCTTTAGGGTCTTTGGGGCGGTCTGGGCGCCTTTGGCGCCCGGACCGCCCCAACAGTTTCATCCCCCCTTCCCATGGCCCTTTGGGCCGTGGGAAGGGGAAACAAGGGGTGGGGCCATTCCACTTCGTCCGATCGGCTTCCAACCGCACAACTCCTATGCTGCACCGGATATGCGAGGGGCATGTCCTTCCCCTACCGGGCGCTTTCATTCGAGGGCGCGCCGGAGCTCGGCGGCATGATCCCGCTCGTGGTTCCCCACGTGATAAAACATCTGCTCCACCGTCATCATCGCTCCGATGGCGTGCTGCCCTTCGATATCCAGCTGCTCCTCGTTTAAGGAATCCAGGAGGCTGAGCAGCGCCTGGCGAGAGGCTTCCAGGTCCTTCAGGATATCCTCCACTTTCTGATTCTCCCGCTTCTGCACCTGGCGTTCGTTCCAGAGATCCAGGTTGAATCCCTCTGGCATATAGCGCTCGCCCGCCAGGACCCGCTGGATACGGGACATCTGGCCGATCTCCGCGGCGGCCAGGTGGGCCAGCACCTGGCGGGCGGTCCACTTGCCATGCTCACCCTGGACGGATTTCTCCCAGTCGGCCTCCCGTAGCCGGGAAGCGATGGCCAGCACCTCTGCCCGCGTTTGCTCCAGATGAGTTCGGATCGCCGCCTTGCGCTCGCTCATGGGCTCCCCCTTTCAGTATCAGCGAGATAAATATTGAGGAAGAAATCGGATCGTGCTTCTTAGTGCTTCACGGCTGACAGGTGGGATGCTGCGCCGATGACCCCTCCTCTTGTATCCTCTCCTTCCCGAAGCCCCGCGGGCCTCCGAGAGGGGAGATGATCGGGTAGGTGGGCAGGGCTGCCAGAGGCGGCCCACACGCCTCCCCATACCTGCAAACAAGAAAGCGCGATCTGCCTCCCGTGCGCGCTGCCCAGAAGTTGAGGGCTGCCTTTGATGGCTCCCCATCCCACCTCAGCAAAACGGCTAACGCCGGCCGACCCGACGTCGGCCTGTCAGCAGGGATCCCGGCTTCTGCGATGACTCGGTAGCCATCCAGAGGAGCTCGGCTCCGAGCAACAGCGTCCCGAACAGGAGGGACCATTCCCATCGCAGCGCGCGCTGGAGGAAGAGCATGGCGAGGACGGAGACCCAGAGGGCTCCCCATCCGCTGCGCCGCCAGACCTGCTCCATTATCCGCTTGTGGCTTTCTTCTTCCTCCTGGGCACTGAAGCGTCGATGGAGGAATTCCATCGGGAACCAGAGAAATCCCCATACGGTCAGCCCGATCCCAAGGGTGACCAGCAGCCGGGCCGGCGACTGTTCCGGATACAGGCGCCAGATCGTGAAAATCATAAGCGCCCATCCCAGCGCGATAGCGCTCAGGGCGAGCAGAGCATGATTTCGTCGAGTCATGGTCTCCTTTTCTGGGACCCTTCAGGCCTCAAAAAGCCTTCGGCCGTGGCCTTGCACCCTCAGCCCTATCACGAAGCGCTACTGGCCGGGGTGATCGCTCACGTTGGAGAGGATCTCGTAAATATGAGGCTGCGGGGAGACAGGCGCTTCCTGAATGCGCACGGCGCGAGCCAGCCAGCGTTCCGCTTCCGCCAGACGCCCCTCCTCATTGGCGTGCACGGTGAAGAGCGGCTCCCCTCGACGCACGAAATCCCCTGCCTTTCGATGCACGATGATCCCCACCGCGGGATCCACCGGTTCTCCTTTCTTTGTTCGCCCGGCGCCCAGGGCGACCGACGCCATGCCGATCTCATAGGCCCGCACCTCTGCCAGGTAGCCCTCCGCCGGAGCAGGGATCTCACGGATCAGCCGGGCGTGCGGGAGCTGTTCCGGATCTTCGATTTGAAGGATGTCCCCTCCCTGTGCGGCGACCAGGGCCCGGAATTTCTCCCAGGCGGCCCCCGAAGCAAGGGTGGCCTCCGCCAGCCGGCGGGCCTCCTCCAGATGCCTCACCCGCCCTCCCAAATGCAGCATGTGGGCGGCGATGGTCAGGCAGTGTTCCCGAAAGTCCGCAGGTCCATCGTCCCGAAGGGTGGCGATGGCCTCTTTCACCTCCAGGGCGTTGCCCACGGCCTCCCCCAGAGGCTGATTCATGTCCGAGATCACCGCTACCACCCGGCGGTTCAGAGCCGTGCCGATGTCCACCATCTGCCGGGCGAGGGCGCGGGCCTGATCCAGGGTTTTCATGAAAGCGCCGTTGCCGACCTTCACGTCCAGGACGATGGCGTCTGCCCCGCCGGCGATCTTTTTGCTCATGATGGAGGCGGCGATCAGGGGGATGCTGGGAACGGTCCCGGTGACATCCCGCAGGGCGTAGAATTTCCCATCGGCGGGGGCCAGATCTGCGGATTGCCCACACAGGACCGCGCCGACCCGACGCAATTGTTCCCGGAACTCCTCCACGGTGAGCTCTACGCGCAATCCTCGGATGGACTCCAGCTTATCGATGGTTCCCCCCGTGAAGGAGAGGCCGCGGCCGCTCATCTTGCCCACCGGGAGGCCAGCGGCGGCCACCAGCGGCACTACCACCAGGCTCACCTTGTCCCCTACGCCGCCGGTGGAGTGCTTATCCACCACCACCGGGGCGATGTCATGAAGATCCAGCACCTGTCCGGAATAGGCCATCGCCAGGGTGAGCTCCGCCGTCTCGCGGGGCGTCATGCCCTGGAAATAGACCGCCATCAGGAAAGCCGCCGCCTGGTAGTCGGGGATCTCCCCCCGGGTGAACCCTTCCACAAAGAACCGGATTTCCTCCGGCGTAAGCTCCCCTCCATCCCGCTTCTTCTCAATAATATCCACCGCGCGCATGGGAGGCCCTCATGGAACGGGATTTCTCTTTCAATCTTAACCCACGTTTCATCCGGGTTGTAGAGCAGGGGTGGCGCAGGGGTTCGCCCTCATAAGCTTTCGTGCGCCAATGCTGCAGGTGGGGTGTCCTCTATGGGTGCCTTGGAACGGGCCCAGACTTGTCCCCCAAGATGTGTAACCCGAGTTTGCCATCCCGTAGGTTCGCAGGCAGAATCAGCAAGCAGGCAGGATCCTGTTTTTAAGGAGAGGTAGCCGGATGCGGGCGAGAAGGATCTACCTGCTGGATCCCCGCCGATATCGTCCCGAAGTGATCGCCGTGGCCTTTGCGAAGACCAGCCGCAGCCCGGAACCCTTTGACGTGATTGCGGAAAGCCTCAGCGATGAAACCGCTTCGCAGTTCCATGAGAAGTGGGTCATCGGCTATGGCCATGCTTCGGTGGCCGAGCACGCCGTTCTTCATATTGCCTTCGAGAACATCTCCCGTCTGGCCGCCGAGGCCATCGAGGGGGTCCGGCTAGCTTCCTTCACCGAGAAATCCACCCGTTTTCAGATCCTGGACCGGGAATCCTTCTATGTGCCGCCGGAGATCGCCGCTTCTTCCTTCCGGGATGCTTACCAGGCAGCCGTGGAGCAGCTCTTCGAGACCTATCACGCGGCTATGGAGCCGGTCGGGCGGGTGGTGGAAGCCTGGTTCCCACGGCGCCCCGAAGAGGGTGAGAAGACCTATCGCACCCGCTTGCGCATCCGGGCGATGGACGTCTGCCGATACCTGTTGCCCACCGCCACCCTGACCAACATCGGGATGACGGTGAACGCTCGCGCCCTGGAGCATGGGCTCCGGAAATGGCTCTCACATCCCCTGGCGGAGGTCCGCGAGATCGCCCGCGCTGTGAAAGCTGTAGCGCTTCAGGAAGTCCCCACCCTGCTCAAATACGCGGAGCCCAACGCGTATTTGCAAAACAGCGCAGCCCGGCTGCAGGGATGGGCGATGGCGCTCCCGGAGGACTCCATTCCCTCCGATGGGGTCCGTCTGGTGTCGTGGGATCCGGACGCGGAAGTTCGGTTGATCGCCGCATGCCTGTATCGGTTTCGGGCGGTCAGCTTCGAGACCGCTCTGGCCTGGGCGCGGGAGCTTCGCCCGGAGGATCGTCGGAGGATCCTGGAGGATGCCCTGGGCGGCCGGAGCCCCTTCGACGTTCCGGTGCGGGAGCTGGAGCATATCGTCTACACGTTCGATTGCCTGATGGACGAAGGGGCCTATTATGATCTCAAGCGCCATCGGATGATGACGCAGACCCCTCAGGCCTTGACCACCGCCTACGGTTATGCGGTCCCGCGGGCCATGGAGGAAGCCGGGGTGGGGGCGCGTTATCGGGCCGCCGTGGAGGCGGCGATGGCGCTGTGGGAGGCCATGCGGCCAGCGGTCGGCGAGGCGGCGGCCTACGTGCTGCCGAACGCAGTCTATCGGCGTGTGCTGATGACCATGAACCTGCGCGAGGCGTATCATCTGTGCCGGCTGCGGGGAGGGCCCAACGGCCATTTCGCCTATCGGTATATCGCGATGCGGATCTACGAGGCCATTCGCGCCGTGCATCCCACCCTGGCGGCCTATATGGGATGTGAGGATTATCCTTCTTCCGCAGAGATCGCCGCCCGATTTGGTGGCGTTATGCGTCGCGGGGAGGTTCAGACTGTATGAATTTCAGAGCCCCAGGCTGGCGAGGGCTGCCTTTCAGCGTCCCCCCTGGCCTGGGAAACATGGTTCATCCATAACCGGGAGGCGCATCGATGTCGGATCCGCGTTCTCAAGCCCTGGAATATGTGCGGCGGAACCGGGATCGGTTCCTGGAAGAGCTGAAGGATTTCCTTCGGATCCCTTCTGTCTCTACAGATCCAGCTCATCTCGCGGACATCGGCCGGGCTGCCGAATGGGTAGCGGATCGGTTGCGGAAGGCCGGGGCGGAACGGGTGGAAGTCCTTCCCACGCAAGGCCACCCGGTGGTTTATGGGGAGGTCCATGCGGATCGGCCGGAGGCCCCCACCGTGTTGGTCTACGGCCATTACGATGTGCAGCCCCCGGATCCGCTGGACCTCTGGGAAAACGGTCCCTTTGAGCCGACGGTGCGGGGCGAGAATCTTTACGCCCGCGGCGCCTCGGACATGAAGGGACAGGTCATGGCCTCCATCGCCGCTTTCGAGGCCCTCGTTCGAACGGGTTCTCTTCCTGTTCATGTGAAGTTTCTGATCGAGGGGGAAGAGGAGATCGGCTCCCCCAGCCTGCCGGCTTTCATCCAGCAAAACCGCGAGCGTCTGCAGTGCACGGTCTCCCTGAACCCCGATGCCGGGATGATCGCTCCCGATCAGCCGACGATCACCTACGGGCTGCGGGGCCTGGCCTACTTCGAGCTCCGGGTCTACGGGCCGGCCCACGATTTGCACTCCGGGCTCTACGGCGGCATTGTGCACAACCCGGCCCAAGCCCTCTGCGAGCTGATCGCCGGCATGCACGATGCGGAGGGCCGGGTGACGCTCCCTGGGTTTTACGACCGGGTGCGCCCTCTGACGGAGGAAGAACGGGCCGAGCTGGCCCGGCTGCCGATGGATGAGCGCTTCTATCGGGAGCTAACCGGCGCGCCGGCCCTATGGGGAGAGGCCGGCTATACCCCCATTGAGCGCATCGGGACGCGGCCCACTCTGGAGGTCAATGGGCTCCTCGCAGGGTTCACCGGCCCCGGGGCGAAGACGGTGTTGCCGGCTTACGCGATGGCCAAGATCTCCATGCGCCTGGTGCCGGATCAGGATCCGGAGGAAGTCTATCGGCAGCTGCTGCGCTATCTGGAGGCGCACGCCCCGAAGACCGTGCGCTGGGAAGTCATCCGCATGGCGGGGGTGCGGGCCTCCCTGACCGATCGGAACCATCCGGCAGTGCAGGCGATGAGCCACGCTCTGGAGGCCGTGTGGGGTCGACGTCCGCTTTTCAAGCGGGAGGGGGGGACCGTTCCCATCGTCACGCAACTCAAGGAGATCTTGGGGGTGGAATCGGTGCTGACCGGCTTCGGGCTGCCCGATGATAACTATCATGCCCCGAACGAGAAGCTTCATCTGCCTACCTGGTCCCGAGGGATCGAAGCGCTGGTGCACTTCTTTTACAACTATGGTGAACTTTAAAACTGGACTTTGGACGAACTCGCGATTTCTCTCTGAGGGAAGGTTTTGGGGGCGGCCTGAGTCCGCCCCTGATGCAACAAGGCCCCGACCGATCCCCGGTCGGGGCCTGTAACGTCCTTTCCGGAGGGCTTTTCCAGGCGTTACATCTGGCGGGCGCTGTAGCCGGGGCCCTCCTTAAAGAACTTGTAATTGAAGGGGATATCCTCCCGGAGATTGACCACCTCGCCCCCCTGGGCTTCGTAGCGCTCAATGTCTCCCGGCGCGCGCATGATCATGCGGACCTGGCCAGGCTTCATGGTGTAGGCTTCGGGGACCTCGTCTTCAGGGAAGATGGCTTCATATGGACACTCGGGGACGCAGGCACCGCAGTCAATGCAGGTGTCGGGGTCGATGTAAT
>NZ_JANWXB010000394.1 GCF_025055495.1 Thermoflexus sp.
GGACGAACCGTTCTCCGCTCTGGATGTGCTATCGGCGGAGGCCCTGCGGGGCGAGCTGATGGAGCTCTGGCTCTCCAAACGTCTGCCGATCCAGGCCATCCTGCTGGTCACGCACAATATCGAGGAGGCGGTCTGGATGGCCGACCGTCTCATCCTGATGGATAAAGATCCCGGCCGGGTGATCGCCGAGCTGGAAGTTCGGTTGCCGCATCCCCGACGTCGCAAGGATGCTTACTTTCAGACAATGGTAGATCGTGTGTATGCGACCATTGCAGGGCGGACGGAGGAGCAGGTGCCCGGGAAGCGGCCGGGGGAGCCGGGCCGGGCGTATCGGATGCCGGAAGCGCGCATCAATGCCGTGGCCGGGTTGACGGAAAAGCTTCTGGAAGAGGGCGGGTGGGCGGATCTCTACCGACTGGCGGAAGAGCTGCGCTATGAGCTGGATGACCTGCTGACGATTGTGGAGGCGGCGGAGCTGCTGGGGTTCGTGAAGGTCGCTGAAGGGGATATCACGCTGACGCCCCTCGGAGAGGCCTTCGCTGAGGCCAGCATCCTGGCCCGTAAGGAGATCGTGGCCGGGCGCATCCTCCGCCTCCCGATCATCCGCTGGATCTACGAAACGCTCCACGCGGATGATGATGGCCGGGTGAGCGCGGATTACTTCCGCGAGCAGCTCCAGCTGGATTTCACCCCCGAGGAAGCGGAGCGCCAGCTGGACATCGCCATTCACTGGGGTCGTTATGCGGAGCTCTTTGCGTATGATGAGGATGCGGACGAGTTGTTCCTGGAGGAGGCTCCTATCCCAGCGATCGAATAAAAATTCGGCCCATCACCGATCTATCGCCCGATGAGCCGTCGGGCCTCCTCGACGACTCGCTCCACCGTGAAGCCCAGGCGCCAGTAGACCTCCGGGTAAGGCGCGGAGGCGCCGAAGCGCTCCAGCCCGATCACCGCGTCCGCATAGCGATGCCATCCCCACGGGATCCCCGCCTCGATCGCCAGCCGGGGGACGCCGGGTGGAAGCACCGTGCGCCGGTATTCCTCCAGCTGGGCCTCAAAGAGCTCCCATGAGGGCATGCTGACCACCCGGGTGTGAATCCCCTGAGCTTCCAGTTGCTCCCGTGCGGCCAGGGCTAGGGCGACCTCGGATCCGGTGGCGATCAGGATCAGGTCCGGCCTTCCCTCCCGGGCCTCGGCCAGCACGTAGGCGCCCCGCGCCAGCTCCGAAGCGGGGGCCAGATCGCGGCGATCAAGGATCGGCACCTTCTGCCGGGTCAGGATCAGGGCGACGGGCCCGTCGCGCCGGCGCAGGGCGATCTTCCAGGCCTCGGCCACCTCATTGGCGTCCGCCGGTCGGATCACCCAGAGGTTCGGGATCGCCCGCAGGGCGGTCAGGTGTTCCACCGGCTGATGGGTAGGCCCATCTTCCCCCACGGCGATGCTATCGTGGGTGAAGACATAAATCACCGGCCGGCGCATCATCGCAGCCAGGCGGATGCTCGGCCGCATGTAGTCGCTGAACACCAGGAAGGTGCCGCCGTAGACCCGGAAGGGCCCATACAGGCTCATCCCGTTGAGGATGCCTCCCATGGCGTGCTCCCGCACGCCGAAATGGATGTTCCGGCCGTCGAACCGACCCCGGCCGACGGCGGGGAAGCTGTGCAGGTAAGTTTGGGTGGATTCCATCAGATCCGCGCTGCCCCCGATCAGGTTGGGGATGACCTTCGCCAGCGCGTTCAGGACCTTGCCCGAGGCGGCCCGCGTGGCGATTCCATCCGGAGAGGGCGGAAAGGTAGGGATCGCCTCCTCCCAGCCCTCAGGCAGTTCCCCCCGCCACCATCGCTCCCATTCGGCCGCCAGTTCCGGGTAGGCGGCGGCGTATTCCTCCCATCGGGCCCGCCATTCCGCCTCCCATCGCGCCCCTTCCTCAATGAGTCCGCGCATATGAGCGTAGACGGCCTCCGGGACGTAGAAGGGGGGCTCCACCGGCCATCCCAGGCGTTCTTTGGTGCGGCGCACCTCATCGGCCCCCAGGGGCGCGCCGTGGGCCTCCGCCCGATCCTGCTTGTTCGGGCTTCCATAGGCGATATGGGTGCGACAGATCAACAGGGAGGGCCGATCCTCCACCCGCTGCGCTTCCGCCAGGGCCTGGGCCACCGCCGGACGGTCGTGGCCATCGAGCTCCAGCACATGCCAGCCGTAGGCCCGGAAGCGGCCGGCCACATCCTCGGTGAAGGCCAGGTCGGTCGGACCATCGATCGAAACATCGTTGTCATCGTAGAGGACGATCAGACGCCCCAACCCCCAGTGGCCGGCCAGGGAGGCCGCCTCATGGGAGATCCCCTCCATTAGGTCGCCGTCGGAGGCGATCACATAAACAAAGTGATCCACGATGGGAAAACCGGGGCGGTTGAAGCGCTCAGCCAGGAGGTGGGCCGCCAGGGCCATCCCCACCGCGTTGGCGAACCCCTGACCCAGCGGCCAGGTGGTAGTCTCGATCCCCCGATGGGGATCGTATTCTGGGTGTCCGGGTGTAGCGCTCCCCCATTGGCGGAATCGCCGGATCTCCTCCATGGGCATGTCGTAGCCGGAAAGATGAAGGAGCGCATAGAGCAGCATCGAGCCATGCCCGGCGGAGAGGACCAGGCGGTCCCGGTTCGGCCAGAAGGGGTTGCGGGGATTGTGGCGCATGAAGTAACGCCATAGCACATAGGCGGCGTCGGCCATCCCCATGGGCATCCCGGGATGTCCGGATCGGGCTTGCTCCACCGCGTCCATGGTCAGGGCGCGGATGGCGTTCACGCACAGCTCATCCAGTTCGGGGTTCAGGGTGGGAAGCTTCGCTGTTCCTTGCGCGATGATCATCGATCGCCTCGCTCTCCAGGATGATGTTTTCAGTTGGAATTTGGACAAGCGGGCCGTGCATCAGGCCCTTTCCGAAAGTTTAAAGGGGATAAGGGAGTTCGGCCATGGCTCAGACCTGATCACTCCGATCCCGGCTCCTCCCGAAGCAGATCCTCCAGGTTCAGAGCCCGAAACAGGCTCTCCCGTGCCCCTTCGGGCATCGAGACCCGGCCGTATCGGCGATAAAGCTCGATGGTGCGCCGCGTCGTGTTAAAGACCACGTGGCAATCCGGGCATTCCTTCAGGTGTTGCTCCAGCTCCTGGCAAAGATGCTCCGCGAGTTCCCCGTCCAGATAGAGAGAGATCCGACCCAGCCATTCCTCACATCGCTTCGACGGAGGCATCCTTTGCTACCTCCCTGCCAGCTCTTCGGAAAAATAGCGGGATAATCGCTCTCGCAATTGCAAACGGGCGCGATGCAATCGGGTCTTCACCGCATCCGTGGAGATGCCCAGGATCTCAGCGACCTCCTCCGTCGATAATCCTTCCACATCTCGCAGCAGGAACACCGTCCGCAAGCTCGCTGGCAGGTTACGGATGGCCTCGTCTAACACCGATCGAAGCTCCGCACGAAGCAGCTCTTCCTCCGGCAGGCAACACCAATCGAAGAGCTCCCGGGGGATTTCCTCATCGTTCTCCAAGAGGATCGGCTGATCGATGGAGATGGTTTCGGGCTCTTTCCGGCGCAAGCGCATGAGGGCCAGGTTATAGGCGATCCGGTAGAGCCAGGTGCACAGTCGGGCTTCCCCACGGAAGTCCTTCAGGTGCCGAAAAGCCTGCAGGAACGTCTCCTGAAGGATGTCCTCCGCCTCTTCCTGGCTGCCCAGCAGCCGATACGCGACATGATAGACGGTATCCCCACAGCGGTCGATCATCGCTGCGAAGGCTTGCCGATCTCCCCGCCGCAACGCGTCCAGCAGATCCGCTTCCGAGAGCTCCCCCTTCATCCGCCGAGCGATCGGCATAGTCCAGCCCTCTATGGGGAGGAGATCACGAGAGGCCGCCGGATTATCGTTCCCAATTAAACGCCTCCATCAGGGCGGCCAGGGCTTGCCGGTTAGGGATCAAAACCGCGGCGCCGCTGGGGGTTTGCCACGAGCGGACCATCGAGGGCTCTACCGTCAGCAGGCGGATGCGCTCCTCTGGCACTCCCCGGGCGAACTGGGCGATGGCCAGCATCTCCGGGATGGTGAGATCCGTCTGCACCGAATCCCCCAGCGCCCGGAGGATCTCCGGGATCTGGGGCAGGGTCTGAAGCGAGAGGATCTTCGCTCGCAGGGCCATCAGAACCTGTTGCTGCCGCTTCAGCCGCCCGAAATCGCTATCCGCATGGCGGGTCCGCACATACTTCAGGGCCAGCTCCCCATCCATATGGATGCGCCCAGCCGGGATCACCAGCCGTTCCGTCCGGTAATCATCCGTCGGATACGCGTTATCCACAATGGTCCGGGGCACATCCACATCGACTCCGCCCACCAGATCGATGATCTTCTTGAAGCCATTGAAATCCAGGATGATGTAACGATGCACGGGGACGCCGAAATTGTATGCCACGGTCTGTTTGGATAGCTCCCCGCATCCGCCCCGCTGGTAGTAATCCCCGTAGAAACATGCCGTGTTGATCCGGTTCTGGGAGATCCCGCGCTCCTCCAGCCCTGGGATGGGGACATACAGATCCCGGGGAATGGAGAGCACGGAGATGGTGTTGCTGATGGGATCGAGGCCGATGAGCATGATCCCATCCGAACGGACGGGGATCTCCTTCTCCTCCGGTCGGCGGTCTACCCCCAGGACCAGGAGGTTCAGCTGGCCGGGGACCGGCCAGGCCGGCGCCGGGCTGAGCCACTCGATGGGATTCAGCATACGCCCCACTTCGGAGATCGGAGGAAGCCCGAGGGGGCCGGTGCGGGGCTGTTCGCCACCGGCCATCGCCCGCCAGCGCTGCGCGCGGGCGGCCATCACCACCGCGATCCCCAGCCAGGTGGAAAGCAACGTAGAAGCCAGCAGGATCACCGCAAACAGCCGGTAATAGCGTCCTGCGGAAGCAGAACGAGGGGAAGATGAAAGGGTCTGCGCCACGGTCCTTTCCGCCTCCGGAGTTTCCACGAAGTGGGATTGGGGCGGGGGGGGGGCAGCCCCCCCCCCCCCCCCACCCCCCAAAAAAACCGGGGGGGCCCCCC
>NZ_JANWXB010000083.1 GCF_025055495.1 Thermoflexus sp.
ACCTGGGGGTGGTGCTGCCAGCGCCCTTCCAGATGAAGCTCTCCCGCACCGGCCGGGAGCCCGACCTGCTCTTCGTCGCCCGCCCCCACCTGGACCGCCTGCACCCCACCCACCTCGAAAGCCCCGCCGACCTGGTGGTGGAAGTCCTCTCCCCCGAAAGCGCCGCCCGCGACCGCGGGGAGAAATTCTACGAATACCAGGAAGCCGGCATCCCCGAATACTGGCTCATCGACCCCCACCGCCAGTGGGCCGAATTTTATCAGCTCGATGATCAAGGGCGCTTCCAATATATCTCCCCGGACGCGGAAGGGATATATCGCTCAAAGGTGATCCCCGAGTTCTGGATTCGGGTGGATTGGCTCTGGCAGGATCCCCTCCCGCCGGTGGATCGGGTGATGTTGGCGGTGGGGGGCGAGGCCTACGCGCGCCGCTTGATCGAGCGACTCCGGGAGTAGGGATGGCTATCCTCCTAAAGGATGGGGAAAAATCTTTCGGGGGGGCTGGAACCTTCAGCCTCCGACACCATCTCCGAAAATCCCCAACCCAAATCTGACAAAGCCCTGTTGCTTTGTCTATTTTTCATTTGGGGTTTTTAGGGGCGGCACGGGGGGCTTTTGGCCCCCGCACCGCCCCCGAACGATTTTTTCTCCCCCCTCCCCACAGCCCCCTGGGCCGTGGGGAGGGGCCACGGCCTTCCGGACGGGCTTCGATTCCTCCAATCCCCAGTGGAACTGGACAAAGCCCTATATGGATTCCACAATCTCCCGGGAGATCAGATACCGCTCGACCGGCTCGCCACCGGGAAGATGGGTGGCCAGCGTCTGCCAGAGCCAGCGGGCCTCCTCTCGCACAGTCTCCAGCGTATGGGGATCCCCTGCGGCGCGGAGCAATTTCCCCAGCGCGATCCGGGCGGTCAGGGCCGCCGGGCGGAAACCGGCCGCATCGGCCCAGTGACAGGCTTCCTCCAAGATCGAACGAGCTTCTTCCGGTCGTCCCACCCCCCGGGCCCAGCGACCGGCCTCGACGGCGGCGTGCACAAACTCCACCACCAGGCCCCGGCGTCCGGTATAGCTTAGCGCCTGATTCAGCAATGCCCGCGCTTCCTCCCAGTGCCCCCGCAGACGAGCCAGACGAGCCTCTCCGACCAGCCCGACGCTCCGGGCCACCGCATCCACCGCTCGCCCCTGAGCCAGGGCTTCGTCCAGCAGGGCCGTCGCCCGCTCCAGATCCCCTCGGGCCAGAAAGACCATCCCCAGGCCGATTTGGGCGCTCAGTCGGTGAGCCCGCAGGGCCGATCGATCCTTGAGGAGGGTCAGCACGCTCCGGAACTGAGCGTGAGCCTCCTCCAACTGGCGGGCCCGCAGGGCGAGATACCCCTGGAAGATCCGGGCCCAAATCGTGCTCCAGTCCATCTCCGGAACCCGCCGGGCCAGCTGCAGCCCCTTGCTCAGCCAGGACTGCGCTCCGCTGAAATCCCCTCGCAGATCTTGCAAATACGCCATCAGATTGCAGCTCATCACCACGTGAGGCCATTGCGCGGTGGCCTCCGCAATGATCAGGGCCTGATGCAGGCAGGCTTCCGCAGCCTCGGGCATCCCCTGCAGGGTAAGGATCCAGCCATACAGATTCAGTAGCAGCGGTGCCTGCTCCGGCGCCAGGGCTTCCGCCAGATCCATCCAAGGGCGTCCCCACAGGGGCGGGGCTGGCTGGAAGAAGCCCTCCCCCATGAGAGGCGCCTCCAACTCCTCTCCGAAGACCAGCCCCAGGCGATCCAGAAGATCCGCCTCCGCCGGGCTGAGTTCAGTGATAAATCGCATTCGGATCTCCCCGGCCAGCTCCCCCGCTTCCTCCAATCGGCCCAGCATGGCCAGCGTGGTCATGAGCCGGCGCGCGGCATTCAACGCATGGACCTGGTCCCCGTGGGTTTCGGCCCATTCCCGGAATCGGGTATACGTTTCGACGATGCCTTCCCAATCCCCCAGCGCCTCCAGGGCCATCCCCCGCCCCAGGTAGGCCCGGCGGATCCATTCCGCCATTCCCTCTCCGCCGGCAACGACGGCAGCGGACAACGCTTCGTCGTAATGGCGCACCGCCTGACGGAATCCGTAAGCTTGACGGGCGTGATCGCCTGCTTCCACAGCATAGCGCACCATTGCAGGGAGAGCGGAGCGGCCGGCCCGTTGGAAGTGATACGCGATCTCCGCGCTGTATGGACCTGGATACGGCCCATACAGGGCGACGAGGGCTTCGGCCAGGCGCTGATGCTGTCGCCGCCGAACCACAGGGGGGATGGCCTCGTAAATGACGCGACGGACCACATCATGCACGAAGGAAAGGCGTTCTTCTGCATCCTCCTGAAGGAAGTGGCGCTCCATCAGGATGCGGAGATGGGGCTCCGGATCCGGCGGGCCGACCAGCTCCAGCCAGCGAATCGGAAAAGCCCGCCCGATCACGGCAGAGATCTCCAGGATCTCCCGAGCGCCCTCCGGCAGGCGAGCGATGCGATCTGTGATCAGCCCCCGCAGGGAGGAAACGGCCGCCGGTCCCTCCAGATAGCGCTCCAGCGTCTCCCGCCGGATGGGCTCGCCCGTCGTCCGGGCCGCTCGCAGGAGCTCGGCGGTGAAGAGCGCGTTCCCTTCCGTGAGGCTATACAGGCGACGGGCCAGATCTTTCATCGACTCCACCGGCTCCCCGCTCCACCGGGCCAGCCACTGGGCGATGGCCTCTTCCGGCAGGCGCCCGACTCGAATCCAGCGGCCGATCCCCTCTCGGCGTAACGACTCCAGCAGGTGGCTGACTTCCCGCCCCTCTGGCTCTTCCTCTGGCGTGTGCACCAGCAACAGCGCCAGGGGATGACGAGCGGCGCGTCGGGCCAAGCGGCCCACCACCGCCAGGGTGGCCTCGTCAGCCCAGTGCAGATCATCCACAAACATCACCAGGGGATGCTGATCCGCCAGGGCGATAATCAAATTGGAAAAGCCGTCGATCAGACGGTGCCGGTTTTCCTCCGGCGTGGTGTCAGGGGCAGCTGGCAGGTTTGGATAAAGGAGATGCAGCGAAGGGATCAGACGAGCCGCCTGAGCGAGAGCGAAAACCGGTAATCCGGCCCGTCGATCCTCCGGCAACTGGCTCAGCAATCGGCGCAAGCCCTCTGCCAGGCACGAAAAGGGAAGAGCGCGTTCGATGAAGAGACCGCGGACGTAAAGCACATCTGCATCCTGGGCGAACCGGCGGATGGCCTCCACCGCCAGGCGGGTCTTGCCGGCCCCCGGCTCTCCAATCAGGGCGCCTACCCCTCCTTGCCCTCGGAAAAGCCCTATAAAAACCTCCCGCAGCCGCTCCAGCTCCGCCTCTCGCCCCACGAAGATCTCCCCCACCCCACCCTCCGGGATCGGGAGATCCTGCACCGGGCGCAGGGGGGCTGGACGGACCCGTTGAAGCTCCCCTCGAAGGAGCGCTTCGTAGAGGGCCCGGGTGGGAGGAGAAGGTTCCACCCCAAAAGCCTCGATCAACACCTGACGGCAATGCTCATAGGTGCTCAAAGCGCCTGCGATATCCCCGGCCGCGATTTGATAGCGCATTAAAGCCCGATAGGCCGGTTCTCGGAACTCATCCTGGGTGAGCACCCGCCGGCAGAGCGGGATGGCCTTCTCCGGCATCCCGGCGGCGGCCAGCAGCTCCGCCAGATCCAGCGCGGCTTCGATGGATCGCTCCCGGAGCCGCTCCCGCTCCGCCAACGCCCACTCCGCATAGGGGTCCTCGATCAGCAGATCATCCCGATACACCCCCAGCGCTTCCATCAGGCGGGCGCGTCGCTCCTCCGGGGCGACCGCCCGCCCCGCCGCTTCCAAGAGATCTTCAAAGGCCCAGACATCCACCCAGAGAGGAGCATCCCGGGCCACCGCATAACCGGGCGGCTGGGAGAGGATGTATTGCGAAGCGCGAGGCGGACGATCTGGCTCCAGGGCGCGACGCAAGGCATGGACAGTGCTCCGCAGGGTGATCGCCGCCCGCTGGGGATCCGAATGCGGCCAGAGCCAGTCCAGCAGTTGATCCGAAGGCACCGGCTTCCCCCGAGCCAGCAACAGGATCTTGAGGAGCTGTTTGGCCCGACGGGTGAACCATGCGGATTCCGGGATGAGGGATTCCCCTCGCCACACCTCGAAACGGCCGAACATCCGCACGCGCAGCATATCCACCTATCTCCTCCGGGTTGCTGAGCGGACGCCGGAGGCGCCCCGTTCGACCCCTCCGATTCAACTTTATCCTGTTCCGCTTGGCATGGCGAAAGCTACTGCTTGGTCCAGTTATAAACTGGGGATTTGAGGAACCGAAGCCCGTCCGGAAGGCCACGGCCCCTCCCCCCAAATGAAAAATAGACCAAGCACTACATCGGAGTCGTGCCGCTGGCTTCCTGGGGAAGCGTTTTCTCCCCTCTCCCCATGCCGCTTCGTGGCATCGGGAGAAGGGAGGGTAAGAAAAGCCGGGGTGGCGGGTCGGGCGGATTC
>NZ_JANWXB010000063.1 GCF_025055495.1 Thermoflexus sp.
AGCGCTCCACCCAGGCGATGCCCACAGCCCCGGGGCCCACATGGGCTCCGATGGCCGGGCAGGCCTGGAGGATCGGGATCTCTATCCTCCAGCGTTCCTGGAGGCGGCGGGCCACATCCCGGGCGGCATCCCGGGGATCGGCATGAAGGATGGCCAGCGCCTCCAGATCCGTCCGTTGCGCAGCGATCTCGCCAAGGCGTTCCACCGCCCGATGCCATCTCCGAACCCGCTCCCGAAGCATGGCCTGCCCTTCATAGACCTCGATCAGCGGCTTGAGGTGGAGCAGGGCGGCCGTGAAGGCACGGATCCAGTCGATCCGTCCGCTCCGATGCAGGTAGTTTACATCCTCCACCGTGGCCAGCAATCGCACGCGGGGCCGAAGCGCCTGCAGATGACGGAGGATCTCCTCCGGAGAGAGCCCTTCCCGGGCCCAGCGAGCCGCATAGCGCGCCTGCCAACCCAATCCCATGGAGACCTGGCCTGAGTCAAAGACATATACCTGAGGGCGCGACACGTTCTGCGCTGCCAGGTGGGCCGCATTACAGACAGCGCTGAAGGCGCTCGCCACATGGATCGAAAGGATGACATCGGCCTCCTCTCTCAGCTGGCGATAGACGATCTCAAAATCCCCCGCGCTGGGAGCGGCGGTTTGGGGGAGAACGCCGCCAGCCCGCAGGCGCCTGTAAAAATCCTCCCGAGAGATCTCGACATCGTCCCGATACACCTCCTCCCCGAAGCGCACATACACGGGCACCACGGTGATCCCTTCTTCTGCGATCCATCCGGGTAAAAGATCCGCCGTGCTATCCGTAACGATCCGAACGCGCATGGAGCTCATCTCGAAAATGGGGTGTAGCGCTTTGACCCGTTATGAATTGGGGATTCGAAGAACGGCAGCCTGCCCGGAGGGGCGATGGTCCCTCCCCATGTCTCCTCCCTCCCCACGGCCCAGAGGGCCGTGGGGAGGGAGGAGAAAACCTCTATGCCGCGGGTCGGGTTACTCTTTAATCATAACTCCCAGCCCATCGAAGCCGATCCATGCGGCCAGGGAAGGGCCGTACGGACGGACCACGAGCTCCCGGGCCTGCATAGCTTCCTGCAAGCGCTGGGCGAAGGCGTGAGCCTCCTGAAGGGACCGCGCCGGTCCATAAAGGACCCCCACCCGCTCCGCCCTGGAGAACTCGGCCGCGAATTCGATGAGCTTCTCCAGCGCCTTCTCCGTGGAACGGGCTTTTTCCAGCGGGAGCAGGGCTCCATCCTCCATCATCAGAAACGGCCGGATCCCCAGCATCGTTCCCAGGATGCGCTGGGTTTTGCTCAACAATCGATTTCGTTCCAGGGCCTCCAGGCTCTCCGTAACGAAAACACTGTAGAGGCGCGAGAGCATCCCCCGTAAAGAGCGGACGATCTCATGGACGGATTGGCCCTGGGCGGCCAGGCGGAGGGCCGCCTCGGCGATCCAGCCCTGAGCGATCCCCATGGTTTGGGTATCGATCACGTGGACCGGACACCGCCCGAGCACCGCGGAAGCCGCGGCCCGGGCCCGGGCGACCAGGGGGGAGAGCCGGCCGGAGTGCAGAACGGCCACGATGGCGGATGTGCTGGGGGCCAGCCGGGTGTAAAGCGCCCGGAGCTCTTCTTCGGTCGGCGGCTCCAGCACGAAGGCCTTCGTGCGATCCGAGGGCGGCCAGAGTTCAGGAGGGATCTCATCCACCCCTTCCCGGAAGGTTTGGTGATCCACCCGGATCGTCAGCGGGATCCAAACCAGCAGGTCCTCTGGCAGATCGGTTGGGCTCAGCAACGCGGCGCTATCCACAAGCACCCGGACGGGCATAGACGAAGCTTCCTCCGCTGTTTTGTTGACTCTGGGGAGCTGGACCTCTGACAAGCTGTCCCGTGGTGCAAGCCCCGAAATTGAAGTCGCAGCATCCGTGGGCAACCGAGCAGGGCCTGTTCATTCTGCGCTTAAAATGTAGGGATAGTAAGGTTGTCCCGCTTCCACCACTTCAATCTGTTGCTGAGGATAGCGCGAGCGGAGCCTCTCGATCAGCCGGGCGGTTTGAGAAGGATCCGCGTCTGCTCCTACATAAAGGGTGAGCAATTCGGCGGAATCCGCATCCATCGCTTCAAAGGTCCACTGCACGACTTCCTCCAGGTCGTCCCCGGCGGCCACCAGACGATCCTCCACCAGCCCGATCCATTGCCCCTGGCGGGCCGCCACGCCCGCCAGCTCCACGTCTCGCGTGGCCCGGGTGATCTCCCCACTGCGCACCCGATGCAGTGCCTCCTTCATCGCCTGCAGATTGCTTTCCAGGCCCGCCTCCGCGCGGTATGCCACCATGGCGGCCACGCCCTGAGGCAGGGTGTGGGTTGGGAGGATCTCCACGCGCTTATCCGAAACCAGTTCGGCGGCCTGCCGGGCCGTCAGCACCACATTCGGATTGTTGGGAAGCACGATGATCTGATCGGTGGGCAATCCCTGCAGGAGCTCAACGAATTGCTGAGTGCTGGGATTCATGGTCTGCCCGCCGCGAAGGGTCGCGCTGGCCCCCAGGCTGATG
This sequence comes from Thermoflexus sp., assembly GCF_025055495.1. GTDB lineage: Bacteria > Chloroflexota > Anaerolineae > Thermoflexales > Thermoflexaceae > Thermoflexus. The sequence goes on from NZ_JANWXB010000063.1 coordinate 2,562, forward strand.
AAAATCCGCCCCCATCCCTCGCTGGGGACCACCGCGATCGTGGCGATCTGGCCGGGTTGCAATGGGGGAGGGGCGCTCTCCGCCGACCGGGCCCGTTCCTGGATGAATTGCTGATATTGGGCCTGCATGTCCTCCACCACCACATCCCGTAAACTGCCCCAGCGGATGGCGTAGCTGAGCGGCTGCCCGGGATCGTGAACATGCAGATGAACCTTCACGGTGTTCGCATCGCCGACGACCAGGACGCTATCTCCCATCGCCTCCAGGTCCCGGCGGATCTGGTCCACGTCTAAATGGCGGCCCACCAGGATGAACTGAACATCATAGCCGTAGCCCTCCGCTCCGGGCTCCAGCGCCTCGGTCGCCCGGGCGCCCGGAGAGGATCGAGCCGTCATGGGGATTTCTTCTTCCACGGGTTCCCCTTTCAAACAACGCAGCATCCCCTCCAGGATCAAGTAGAGACCCTGCCCACCGGAATCCACCACTCCGGCCGCCTTTAGAACGGGGAGCAGGTCGGGGGTGCGTCGCACGGCCTCGCGGGCTCGACGCACCACCTGCTCCATAACTTCCATGAGATCCCCGCCGCGTTGGACAGCCCCGATGGCCTCCTCGCTTGCCTCCCGGATCACCGTCAGGATCGTGCCCTCAACGGGCTTCATCACGCCACGGTAGGCGGTGCGGGCAGCCTCTTGAAGAGCCAGCGCCAAGTCTTCCGCCGTGATCGTCGGTCGGTGATCGATCACCTGAGCCATCCCCCTCCAGATCTGAGAGAGGATCACTCCGGAGTTCCCCCGAGCGCCCATCAACGCCCCCCGGGCCACCCGCTGGAGCAGCGCCCCCACCTCATGGTCCGGCATGCCAGCGATCTCCTGCCAGGCCGCCTCCATGGTCAGCAACATATTTGTCCCGGTGTCGCCATCCGGGACCGGGAACACGTTCAGGGCGTTCACCAGCTCGTGATGACGGCGAAGCCAGAGCAGTGCGGCCCGGATCATTTCTTTAAATGTCGGCCCATCAATGATCTGAGGGGCCGGTCGTGAAGACGAAGCACCTTCCTGTTTCACGTCATCCTCCCGGTAAAGGAGCTTCTGGGAGCTAGGCGGGCTGCCTTTGGTGGCCCGCCCAGCTCCCAAATCTTTTTCTCCCTCTCCCCTGGCCCGTTGGGCTGTGGGAAGGAGCGATGGTTGAAGGCTGCCGGCGGGTAGCGATAATTTCCATGAGGTGCGGATCTTCTCCGGCTGCCCGACCCTCGAGAATTATCGCTGGAGCTGCAAGCCCTGGATATGAACGTTCACTTCCGCCACCGGCAGGCCGGTGGTTTTCTCCACCTGATATTTGATGGTGTGCTGCACGCTGCGGGCAACAGCGATCAGTCGGACCCCATAGGCCAGGATGAGGTAGACATCGATCGCCAGGCCGTCCGGCCGTTCCCGGATCTCAATGCTCCGTCGAGCGTCCGGAGCAAAGAAGTTCGCCACCGCATCGGTCATGCGGTGCGGAGCCAGACCGACCACCCCATAGCATTGGGTGAGGGCTTGCGCGATGACAGTTGCGATCGCTGCGGGCAGCACCTCAATCCGCCCCAGTTCGTTCTGTTCTTTCATGCCTTCTGTCTCCTCCGAGGCTGGCTAACACTGGATTTTTGGGCAAGACCGGACAGGTTCCCAAGACTTTGTGCGAATTCGCGGATCCCCCGTCGCCTGCTGCTCCCCAAGCTCTTCTATTTATCTTAACCCAAGTTGCTGCTGTGAGATCTCTTTCGCAGGTTAGAGAGATCCAAAAAGGGCCCGGTGGAAATGGGGAGCGCTTTGTTTCATGACGCCGAGGGCAACTTCCAAGCCCTCTTGAGGATTTTGGGGCCGGGGCGCCGCCCAAGGCAGCGCCCCCGCCCAAAAAAGATTTCCCTCCCCCTCCCCAAGGCCCTTTGGCCCTCGGGGAGGGGGAAAGGGCTTTACCTGTGCGCGAAGGGCCGCCCGCTTTTCTTACACTCCCTCAAGCTGTGAATAGAAAAGCGGTGTAGGGCAAGGGAGAGATCCTCTCCCTTGCCCGGGAGAGCGGATCAAGCGGCAAGTTGCGTTAAAATATGGGCTGATCCAGAATGGAGCCACAGATGGCTGGTAGGGACGATCTCAAGGGGTAGTGGGCGGGATCATATACTGCCCTACGAGCGTAGGACTTTTCGCTTCTCGGAGGGAGGTCCATGATGAATGGAGAAGTTCAACGTGCTTATGGAACGGTAACCGTGAAGCGGGGGCTCGCCCAGATGCTGAAGGGCGGTGTGATCATGGATGTCATCAATGCGGAGCAGGCCCAGATCGCCGAGGAGGCGGGCGCGGTGGCCGTGATGGCCCTCGAACGGGTCCCTGCGGATATCCGAGCTCACGGCGGGGTGGCCCGCATGGCAGATCCCGAAAAGATCCTCGAGATTATGGAGGCGGTGACCATCCCGGTGATGGCCAAGTGCCGCATTGGCCACTATATGGAGGCGAAGATCCTGGAAGCCCTCGGTGTGGATTTCATCGACGAATCAGAGGTTCTGACCCCTGCCGACGAGCAGTATCACGTTAACAAATGGGAATTTAAAGTTCCCTTCGTCTGCGGCGCGCGGGATCTCGGGGAGGCCCTGCGCCGGATCGCCGAAGGGGCAGCGATGATCCGCTCTAAGGGAGAGGCCGGAACCGGGAACGTGGTGGAAGCGGTGCGCCATGCGCGGGCGATCATGGGTGCCATCCGGCGGATCCAGGGGATGGGGGAAGAAGAGCTGGTGGCCTACGCAAAGGAAATCGGCGCTCCCTATGAGCTGGTCCTGGAAACCCGGCGCCTCGGTCGCCTGCCGGTCGTCCTCTTTGCGGCCGGCGGGATCGCCACCCCGGCCGATGCGGCGCTAATGATGTGGCTGGGGATGGATGGGGTGTTCGTGGGGAGCGGGATCTTTAAGAGCGAGAATCCGTATAAGCGGGCGCGAGCGATCGTGGAGGCGGTGACCTACTGGCAGGAGCCGGAAATCCTGGCGATGGTCAGCCGCAATCTGGGCGAGCCGATGTATGGCATCGACGTCCGGCAGCTGACGGAGGCCCAACGCCTGGCGTTGCGCGGATGGTGAGGGCCTTTGTGGTTCCTTCCTTCCGCGGCTTGAACGCGGTGGAAAGGGAGAGGGGAATCCCACGACCCGTTGCAGGCGATCATCCCTTATCATTCAGGAGGTGCGTGGTGAGGATCGGGGTGCTGGGATTGCAAGGGGATTATCTGGAACACCATCAAGTGCTTCGCCGGCTGGGCGTGGAAACGGTGGATGTTCGCCTCCCTTCGCATCTGGAGGGAGTGGATGGCCTGATCATCCCGGGCGGGGAGAGCACCACGATCGGCGCGCTGGCGGAGCGCTATGGTTTGATGGAGCCGCTCCGGCGGATGGCCGAGGCGGGCGTGCCGATTTGGGGCACCTGCGCCGGCATGATTTTCCTGGCCAGGGATGTGGGCCGCCCCCAGCCCACCTTGGGTCTGATGGATGTCCGGGTGCGACGGAACGCCTTCGGCCGTCAGATCGATAGTTTCGAGGTGGATCTGGAGATCCCGGCCCTGGCCCGAGTAGGAGATCCCCGGCCTTTCCATGCGGTCTTCATCCGGGCCCCGCGGATCGAGGCGGTTGGGCCCGATGTGGAAGTCCTTGCCCGTCTGGAGGATGGGACGATTGTGGCGGCTCAGCAGGGGCATCTCCTGGCCACCGCTTTCCATCCTGAGCTGACGGACGATACGCGGTTCCATCGGTATTTCCTGGAGATCGTTCAACAGGCTTCCCGTCGATGATCCGGTCCCTACGGATGAGGGATGGCCCGCGTTTCCTGGCGGCCGCCCCCATGGGTTTGTGTCTGGATGAGCGGGCGGCACGGGTGGATCGCTTCCGCCCGATCGAGGCGGCCACGGTCTCGATGTTTTTCCCGGACCTGACTTCAGTGCTCACCCTGTCCGATCGTTCGGGCTCCTATTTTCTTCAGTTGAGCCATCCGCGCGGAGAGGATGAAGGGCGCCTGCTTTTTATGGCGCCTGCGCCGGTGACCTTGGATCCGGAGACGGTGGCCGGGTGGGAGATGGTCTTCCGCGCCGTTACGGAATGGGCGGCCGCTCATGGGATCCGGCGCCTGGTGGCGGAGGTGGCGCTGGATGAACTGCGGCCGGCCCTTCTCCATCGCCTGGGCTTCGAGCGAACCCGCTGTTACACCGTGTGGTCGGGTTCTGCCTTGGTGGTGGAGCACGCGTTTCGAGCGCTTGCCGGCCGCGAGCCCACGATCTACGCCTCGTCGTGGGCGCTTTATCGGGGGGCGAGGGGAGCCTGGGTGGAGGAGATCCGGAGCATGCACGGAGATCCGCTGTGGGAACTGGCGCGAACCCTCGCGGATCTGGGCCCTCGCTGGCGGCATCCGGTTTACGTGCAGGTTCGCCGGGAGACCCCGGAGGTGGCTGAAGCCTTGCGAGCGCTGGGGTTCCATCCGGCTTTTATCCTGTGGCGGGTGGTGCGCTGGATTGCGGTGCCGCTCCGATTGCCGTCTGTGGAGGAGGTGGAAGCGGGCGTTTCAGCCTCCCTGGCGTTCTATTTCCATCAAGGGGTGCGCTTGTCGATTCGGGAGCGAGCGATGGGCTCTGGATAGCAAGGGGATGGGGGAAGATTCGCTCTATCCGTGAGCTGTGGGAGAGGGGCTGGGGGATGAGCGGCGAAGCCGTTCGCCCCCCAGCCCCTTTATCTTTACCCCGAGTCTGGGCCCCGAACGCTTCGTCCGTCCCTCGAAGCCCCAATTCCTAAAACCCCCATTGAGAACCGATCTCCCCGCCTTTGTTCCGAGCCTGAGGATTGGGTTAGCGGAGCCGGTCGGCGAATTCGCTGCCCTGCTAACTTTGTTCCGCGATATAATGGGCTTGAATGCACTGGCGAGGTAATCGGATCGTCGATTTGTCAGGGAGAGGGGATTCCCATGACACAGCCTGGAATTCGAACGGGAACGATTACCGTCGATTTCCTGACCCCCACCCATCGGATCTCCGCCCAGATGGTGTTGAGAGGCCGGGTTCTGGGGGATGTTTTAAACGATGTCCGCACCTCCTTCATTCCCCTGGAGTCTGTCTTCCTCTCTCGCCTGGAGGAGCCTGCCCGTATCCTCAAAAGCTTCGGGGCGGCCATCCTGAGCAAAAACCACATCACTATGGCCATCGTCAATGTGGGAGTGGAAATGGCCCTGAAGGCTGTCTCCCCAGCCTATGGCTCTCGAAAAGCGTATGGCATGTTCGCCACCATACCTGGCTTTGAGATCGAGGGAACCATCGAATTCGTAGGCCGCCCCGATCTTCACGCGCTCCTGGTGACGAATGTGGAACGCTTCATCCCGATTATGAATGCGAGGGCGGTGATGTGTGAACGGCCCGGGACGAATTTTGCTGGCGAGCTGGTCTTCGTGAATCGAGATTTCATCGGATTGCTTTCGTTAAGCGGAGAGGTGGCTCAAGGATGACCCGGATCCTGGTGATCGATGATGATATTGAGCTCCTTCAGATGGTCCGCCTGATGCTGGAGCGAGCCGGGTTTGAGGTGTTCACCAGCGCTGATGGCGCGGATGGCATTGAAAAAACCCGCCAGCTCCGGCCGGATCTGGTGATCCTGGATCTGATGATGCCGGAGATCGACGGCTTTCAGGTGCTCCAGGCCATCCGGAACGATCCGCTGGTCAGCGACACGCCGGTTCTGGTCCTCACCGCTCGAGCGCAGCTGGTGGATCGAGAGGCCGCCCTTGCCGCCCGGGCGGATGATTACTTGGCCAAGCCGGTCTCGCAGAAGGAGCTCCTGGATCGGGTTCAGGAGGTGCTGAACCGGCGCCGGCCAACGGGCGGCCATGGTTCGGTCGTGCTCTTCCTGGGCCTTCGCGGCGGAACCGGGACCACAACGCTGGCGGTGAACACGGCGCTGGCGCTGATCCGCAGCGGTCCTGTGGTGCTGTGGGACGCCAGCCTGAGCTCCGGCCATGCAGGGCTTCATCTCCGAATCGCCCCGCGGACCTCTTGGCTGGATTGGTGGAGGGACGGATGTTCAAAGGGAAACCTGGAAGCGCATTTGATGCCCCATCCTGCTGGGCTCAGCTTGTTCCCCGCACCCCTGATGCCGGTTATAGAAGCGGTGGAAGAATCCATGGTGGGCTTGACGCTGGACTTTCTGCGAGAGCGCTTCGCTTTCGTAGTCATCGATGGCCCTTCCACACTGGTGCCCCTCGGCCTGATCTTCTGTCAGCAGGCGGATCAGCTATTCCTGGTGATGAGCCCTGAGGTTGGCGCTCTGCAGACCACGGTGATGACCCTGCGCGTCCTGCAATCCGCAGGAATCCCGATGGATCGAACGCATATCGTGGTGAATCATGCCGCCGGGCCGGGCACGTTAAGCCCACAGACGATCGAGCGGGCGCTGGGCCGGGCGCCGATGCTTACCGTGCCGTTTGACCCCAATCAGGCGGTGGCGCTGGTCCAGGGCACTCCACTCGTTCTGAGCCATTCGAGCGGTCCCTTAGCGAGTGCGGCGCAGCGGCTGGCCGGACATGTTATATCCACTGTGCGCCAGCCAGGGGATTGATATTCGCATGACCGACGAGGAGGGAGGCATCAAAGGCTCCTCACCTTCAGGCGGGCGAGGCCGCCGAAGGCGGCCCACTTAGCCCCCAAGAAGTCCTCCAGGGGAGAGAACAGCGCGGCTCCTAATTTCAGAGGCGGGTGGGGCCGCCGAGGGCGACCCCGCCCGCCTCTGAAAATCCCCGCCTCATCCGGATGGATGCCCAGCTTTGAGAAGCGATTCATCTCACCTGAGAGGGTGTTCTTCCACCGCCCCGAGGAGAAGGCGCGATCCTTGGAACCCGGGTCCTTTGGGGGTGGGCGGGGCCGTCACAGGTGAGCTCGTCCACCTCTTAGAACGGAAATTCTCCCCTTCCCACAATCCGAAGGGCTGGGGGGAGGGGAAAGGGGAGGAACTGGCCCCTCGCGGGCGGAGAGCCCGGATCGGAAGCTCCGCCGCTCATTCGTCAGACAGAGGCTGGGTATCTATCCGCTCTTCATCCCTATCCGGAGGAGAGGTGATGAGCGTCTTCGATTTGTTCTGGATCTTCCTGATTTTCAGCACGATGTTCCCTGCTTTGCAACGTCGGCTTCTGGAGGAAGCCCGCACGCGGCTGATCCGACAGATCGAGCGCCGGCGCGGCACGCGCTTGATCACGATGATCCATCGTCAGGAGACCATCGGGTTTTTCGGGCTCCCCATCTCTCGTTATATTGACATTGAGGATTCCGAACAGGTCCTCCGGGCGATTCGGTTGACCCCTCCGGATATGCCCATCGATCTGATCCTCCACACGCCCGGCGGTCTGGTCCTGGCTGCTGAACAGATCGCCCAGGCGCTGGTTCGTCATCCGGCGAAGGTGACCGTGTTCATCCCTCACTATGCGATGTCGGGTGGGACGTTGATTGCGCTGGCCGCTGATGAGATCGTGATGGATGAGAACGCGGTGTTGGGCCCGGTGGACCCCCAGCTGGGTCAGTATCCGGCGGCTTCGATTCTGAGAGTGGTGGAGACCAAGCCGCTGGCGAACATTGAGGATCATACCCTGATCCTGGCGGATATCGCCCGCAAGGCGATGGAGCAGGTGCGTTCAACGGTGATCGAGCTGCTTACCGCCAATGCGATGGATGCGGAGCGGGCAGCGATGATCGCCGAGGCTTTGAGCAGCGGGCGCTGGACGCACGATTATCCGATCTCGGTGCGGGAGGCCCAGGCGCTTGGGCTGCCCGTTCGGGTTGGGCTGCCAGAGGAGATCTATCAGCTTATGGACATGTTTCCGCAAGCCACCCCACGACGCCCTTCGGTGGAATATATCCCCATGCCCTACCGCCACGAGGGCCCCGCTAACCGATCGGGTTAAACCGATGGCCGCTGGAACCGGTGTTATACTTGAAGTAAGCTTTCGTGCTTCATCTATCCTCGGTTTGGAGGTTTTTCGGGGGCTGGTCTGGGGACCTTTGGCCCCCAGACCAGCCCCCGAAGCTCATTCGGTAGGGCTTCGTGGAGGCTGATCGCGCCTCGTAGTCGTTGATATTTTTTGGGTGTTTTGGGTGGGCGAGGCCGCCTTCGGCGGCATCGCCCACCCAAAGCCCAACATTCATTTCATCCTTTCTCCCCGAGGCGATCTGGATGGCTCTGGTCTTGCTGATTCGACACGCGGCGAACGATTCGATGGGCAAATGGCTGGCCGGTTGGACGCCGGGGATCCATTTGAACGAAGAGGGACATCGCCAGGCCGAAGCGCTGGCGGAGCGCCTGGAATCTTTCCCAATCCGCGCGATTTACAGCAGTCCCCTCGAGCGGGCGGTGGAGACCGCCGAGCCGCTGGCGCGTCGTAAAGGGTTGCAGATCCAGATCATGCCGGAACTGGGGGAAGTGCACTATGGGGAGTGGACGGGGAAATCATTCAAGCGATTGCGACGCCAGAAGGCCTGGCAACGTCTGGTGAGCTTGATCAGTCGGGCCCGTTTTCAGGGCGGCGAAGCCATGGTCGACCTGGTCGCCCGGGCCATCAATGCGGTGGAAACGATCGCCAGCCGCCATCCCCGGGATGTGGTGGCGCTCTTCACCCATGCGGATCTGATTCGCACGGTCACCGCTTATTATCTGGGGATGCCCCTGGATCTTTATCATCGGCTGATGATCGCGCCGGCTTCAGTAACGGTTTTCTGGCTGGCCGAGGGCCCGCCCCTGCTCCTGCGGCTGAACGATACGGGCCCGTTGCGTTGGCCCCTGGAGGATCTGGCCCATCTCTCCAGGCGGCGAAAGCGTTAAAATACCCAGAGGCAGCGCTTTCGGCGGCGCCCCAGCCCCAAACCCCGAGGGGAGCTTGGAAGTCGCCCATGGCGTCAGCCGTTAAGCGCTGCCGACCCTTTGAGGGCGAGCCCGGAGGCTCCGGCCCCGGATCCAGCCTTTGAAAATTGCATCATTCAATAGAACAGGACGGAGATGCCTCGATTGATTTATGACCTGCGGCCGGTGGATCGCATCACGGCGGATGCGGTAGGTCAGCCGGGACGGCGGACGTTCTACATCCAGGCCCGCCAGGATGACCTGTTGGTCACCATCCTCTGTGAGAAGGAACAGGTGAGGGCGCTGGCCCATTCCTTAGAGGAGCTCCTGGAAGAGATCAACGAGAAATATCCGCGTCCGCTGGGGCGGGAGCCGGACGAGTCGGAGCTGCAGCTGGAGGAGCCTCTGGAGCCGATCTTCCGAGCCGGCCGTATGGGCCTCGGCTATGAGCCCCGAGGGGACTGGATCGTCCTGGTGATCCAGGAGCTGGCGGAGGAGGATCAAGATCCGGATCTGTTGCGGGTGGTGCGTTTCTGGGCGACCCGGGAGCAGATGCATGCCCTCAGCCGCCACAGCGCCGATGTCGTCGCCCGGGGTCGTCCTCTCTGTCCGCTATGCGGCCGTCCCATCGATCCCGAAGGACACATCTGCCCCCGCCAGAACGGCAAAGCGGTTGTGTTTTAACGCGACTGGCCCTGTTGCAATTTTCATAACCCCTGCTGCAGGCGGCGCGCGCGATTCTCAGGATCAAGGTAGCGTTTCCTTGTAGCCGATCTGCTTTCGTTTGTATCTGTTGTATCTGTGTATTCGGTGGGTTCACCTTCGGTGGCTCCACCCTCTCAAAACGCTCTTTTGAGTTGAATCGTGATGGGAACTGTTTCCCGTCGTCCTCGCTCCGGCGTTGCGCGGAGGATCCCCGACCCATTGCCCCCCGAAACGCCTAAGGAAACGGTCCTCCGCTGGCTTCGAGAAGGGGAGATCCAGCTCCTGGGTCTGATCCCCTGGGGATCCAATGCGACGTTTCTCGTGGCGGTTGTCCATGAAGGGATAACGGGTCTGGCGATCTACAAGCCCCAGCGGGGAGAGGAGCCCCTCTGGGATTTCCCCCATGGCACCCTCTGCTATCGGGAGGTCGCGGCCTATGTGGTCAGCGAGGCCCTCGGCTGGGGTCTGGTGCCCCCCACGGTGCTGCGACGCTCCGGGCCGTATGGTCGGGGGGCGCTTCAGCTCTATATCGAGGCCGATCCGGAGGAGAATTACTTCACCTTCCGGGACGATCCGGCGCTGCAGCCGACGCTGATGCGCCTGGCGGTGTTCGATCTCCTTACCAACAACGCGGATCGTAAGGCCGGACATTGTCTGAAGGATCGCAACGGGCGGATCTGGGCGATCGATCACGGGATCTGCTTCCACGCGGAGCCCAAGCTGCGGACGGTGATCTGGGATTATCGGGGCCAGGAGATCCCGGAGGATATCGTGGAGGAGGTGCGGGCGTTCGAGCGGCAGCTGAAAACCGATGCAGATCTGCGAGGGGAGCTGGCCCGTTTGTTGCGCCCGGAGGAGATCGCCGCCCTGGAGGAGCGGACCGCCGCCCTGCTGGAGCGCCCGGTCTTCCCGCACCCCGGGCCATGGCGCTCCGTGCCGTGGCCGATGATTTAGCGGGCCCTCATTCCAGCCATCGGCGCAGGAATTCCAGTTCCTCGCTTCCAGCCTCCTTCAGCTGGTGGATCCATCGCTCGAGATCGGGAAGTTTATAGATCATCTGTCTGTGAGGCGATGGTGTTTTTTAAGCGCCTCAGGTGGTTGCCGATGTTCCCTTTGCCGCTGTGATGGAAGATCCGCCGACGGGGAACGCCCAGCGCGCGGATCAACACCTCGTCCGGCTTGCACTCGATGAGCACGGGTTTGAGGTCGTGCGGGTATGGCAACGAGAACCCGCCCAGCGCCTCGAGCAGGTTGGATTTCCCAGTGTTCGGCGGGCCGATGAAGAGGTTCACGCGTCGGCAGTCGATGCGCAGTTCCTTGATCGATTTAAAGTTCCGGATTTCCAGATACGAAATCGTCATCAGCTGCCTTCCTCACCGGGGCTCGCTCTAATTATAAGGCGAGGACTGAGAGAGCGATGCAACCGCCGTCGGGTCTTCGATGCTGAACCTGTGAACTTCCGACGCAGATCCTGACGTGGATGGAGGGCTGAGGGGTCGTAGAAAGGTGCTAATGGAGATCCTAATCGCTCTTCCCGCGAGCTGCGCCGGGAAGCCAGCGCTCAGCGATGCGGTATGCCCTCGATGGTTTTCAGGATCTCCAGCGCCCGCAGCGCGCTTCGCTCCTTGTCCTTGATCTCCAGCATCAGATCGAAGTCGTGGGGACGGCTTTCCTCCAGGAAGCGGCGGAAGTGCGCTTCGTCCAGGGTGCGGGCGTGGCTTCCCGGACGGCCACCGGGAAGCGGGGAGGAGTAGTCCACCATCGGTGGGCCGTCCTCCGTTCGCCAGGTCGCCGCGGCTGCGGATAGTGCCTCCAGGAGCGTCCGACCGTCCGGATGGACCTCCCGGTGGAAGACATCCAGCACCACGGGCAGCCCCGTCTCCCCGCTCACGGCCAGGCAATCCTCCAGGTTGAAGAGGCGTTCGTCGTTCTCCACGACCAGCCGGGCGCGGATGACCGGGTCCAGCCGCTCCACCTCTCGAACGAACCGGGCCAGCGCGGCCCGCTTGTCCCCATACACGCCCCCGATGTGGATCTGGATCTTCGCTGTCCGATCCAGGCCCATCCGGTCCAGGACCCGGGCGTGATAAGCCAGCTCCCTTCGGGCGGCCTCCACCACCTCCGGACGAGGGGAGTTCAGCAGCGTATACTGGCCCGGGTGCATGCTGATACGCATCCCGGCAGCGCGGATGAACGCGCCGATGCGGGCGAGGTCCGGGGCGAACGCCTCATCCCAGGGAAAGCGATTCGCCGGATGAGAGGCCAGGGGGATCAGGTCGGAGGTGATCCGGAAGAACAAAAAGCCGTGCTGGACGTTCCAGTGCAGGATGCGCTCTAAGCAGGCCAGGTTTCCGGCTACGGTCTCCCGAAGCCGCTCCCAGGTGAGGTTGGCCAGCCGGAAGGTTCGGCTTGGGCGACAGTCCATCGAGAGGTTGATGCACGGGTAGCCAATGCGCATACGCTATCCAATGTCGGGAACGGCTCATCGACCTACAACCACCCGCACGGCATGCTGTTCATCGGTCCCATCGGGGAAGGTGCCGCTCAGCAGCCGGCCTCGCCCCCGCGGCTGGACGTAGCCGTCGTTTTGAACCACCCGCGCCCGAAGCACGTGTTCCCCTTCCTCAGGGCGCTCCCATCGATAGCGCCAGACTGTCCAGACATAGGGGGTGGGACCCCGGATGAGCTCCGCCTCCTCCCAGCTCCGGCCATCGTCCACGCTCACCTCCACCCGGGCGATGCCCGCCGGGCCGGAGAAGGCGATGCCCTGGATCTCCATGGGCTGCGCCGGGATTACCCCGGAGCGGGGCGCATCGATCCGGGAGTTGGGCTTGATGATGGCTTCCTTCGACCAGCCCTGGCCCTCCCAGTAGCCGACGTGCTCCCCCCGGATCAGCTCGATGCGGGTGATCCATTTCGGTTGCTTCATCCCGTAACGGCCCGGCCAGAGGGCCCGAAGCGGGAAGCCGTGCTCGAGCGGCAACACTTCCCCGTTCATCATATACGCCAAGATGGAATGGGGATCCTCAGCCAGACTCACCGGGATGCTGGTGTGGTAACCATCCGCGGCGTAGAGGACCACCTCCCGAGCGGTGGACCGGGCGCCCGCCAGCCGGAGCAGATCCGCCATCCGGACGCCCTTCCACACCGCGTTGCCGATGAGATCCCCGCCCACCGGGTTGCTGATGCACTCCAGGGTTCGCATCTCGATCACGGCGGGCATGGCGAGAAGATCCGGGTAGGTCAGGCGGAGCGGTCGCTCGACCTCCCCACCGATCTCCAGGATCCAGGTTTCGATCTCCACCCGGGGGATCGTGCTGTATTTCACCTCGTAGAACTCCCGGGTGGGAGTCACCGGGACCGGCGAGGCGATATCCCAGCGTTCCGGTTCCGGCAATCGGATGGGGATGCGGGTGGAAGGCGGGCTTGCAGTGAGGGAAGGAAGCCGCTGGATGCAGGCCGCCGCCGCGGCCCCGATGGCTCCGCCCACCAAAAGCCGCAAAACTTCTCGCCGCCGCCACGGCATGGGAGGCTCCGCTCCTTTCGCCATTTCTCTTAGGATGTGAATGAATGCAGGCCATATCCCGGGATCGCCCTCCGAGGCTGTCCCATCGGCGTGCCCCTGCGGGCAGACACGGGGGTCTGCCCCTGGGGGCAGGCACAGGGGCCTGCCCCTACAATCCGCGCGATGGGTCGGATCGTCTTGGTAGGGGCACCCCCCCGCGGTTGCCCCCCTACGGGCAGGCACGGGGGTCTGCCTCTGGGGGCATGCACGGGGGCCTGCCCCTGGGGGCAGGCACAGGGGCCTGCCCCTACAATCCGTGTGATGCGCCGTCGTCTCTGGCGTGCCCTCTGATTCCTCTGGCTATTCGTTCAGTGCCTGCAATCGCTCCGCGATCTCCTCCGGAGTGCGGGCGGGGGGCAGGCAGTGGGTGCCCACGCAGACGTAGGCCACGGGCCGTCCGTCCATGGGGAACCCCTGGGCCTGGATGGCGGAGGCGTCCCGGCGGGGATCCATCGGCACCACGACGCGGGTGAAGGGGTCCCCTCGCCAGGCCGCCGTGAGCAGGCGCTGGGTCTCCGGATCCTCCATCGGGCCGACCACGTGGATCCGCACCGGCTCCGTGATCACTCGGTAGACCGCCAGCCCGTAGGGAGCAGCCGTGAAATCGTATTTCACGTATTCCTGTTCGAAGGCCAGCAGCGTCCGTTCCGCGATCTCCCGGGCGGTCCGGTCTCCGGTGAGATCGTGCAAGGTCAGGTAGAACTCGGCCGCCGCCGCGTTCTCCTCCAGGGGCTTCTGACGGATCCGGAGCGCGCCGACGGCCTGGGGATCCTCCGGCCGATCGAAGAAGCCGCCGCCTTCCGGATCCGCCAGAACGGATTCCATATAAGTTCGAAGCCGAAGCGCCCGTTCCAGGAAGCGCCGATCGCCGGTGCGCTGGAAGGCCGCCAGGGCCGCCCGACCGTAATGGACCTGATCCCCCAGTAGCGGCGGCACTCCTTTCTGATCCGCTCGCTCTCCCTGCCGGTCGACGTAGTGATAAAGGGCTCCGGCGCCCTCGTCGAAAGCCTGCTCCCACACGGCGTCCAGCGCCCGCAGGGCCATCGTGCGCCCATCCGGTTCGCCGAGCAGGTCGCTGGCGATCATCAGAGCGATCGCCATCATCCCGTTCCAATTCACGTAGACCGTGTGGTCCACCGCGGGCGGGATTCGCTGGGCCCGTTCCCGCTGCGAGAGAGCGTAGTATTCCTCATCGGCGTCCTGGCTGCCCCAGAACACCTCCCGCTCCGGATCGTAAAGGGTCCGCCGGACGTATTCCATCGCCTTCACCGCAGCCGCTCGAAGCCCCTCATCAGCGAGGATCTCCGCGGCGTAGAGGTAAAGGGGGATCAGCCGGGCGTGGTCCTCCAGCATCTTCTCGAAGTGGGGAAGGCTCCAGTCGCGGGTGGTGGAGTAACGGAACCACCCGCCTTCCACGTGGTCATACATCCCGCCGTCGGCCATCCCGTGGAGGGTGCGGCGGACCATCTCCGCCAGCCGCTCGTCCCGTCGTCCACTGCGGACGTATTCCACCAGGAGGAGCAGGCAGGCCTCCGGGTGAGGGAACTTGGGGGCTTCACCGAAGCCGCCGCAGACCGGATCGTAGGCGCGGGCGATCAGCCCGACCAGGTGCAGAGGGATCGTCCAGGCCAGTTGCGCGCCGGGCCGGGCGACGGGGCGGCTCGCCTCCTGCCGTCGACGGGCGATCTCCTGCGCCCGGCGGCGGATCTCCTCCCGGCCGGTCCGGTAATACTGGAGCACCTGGAGGAGGACCTGCCGCATCTGCATCGGGGGGATATAGGTGGCCCCGGTGAGGATCTCGCCGTCCGGGGTGAGGAAAACCGTGGTCGGCCAGCCGCCCATGTTGTAGCGGGCGTTGATGTCCGGCCGACGGTCCGTGTCCACCCGGATCGGAACGAAATAAGTATTGATGATCTCGGCGATCTCGGGATTCGAATAGGTGCCGGTGTGGATCGGATCGCCAGGGATCCCGCGGTCCATCACGTGGCACCAGTGGCACCAGGTGGCGGAGATGCTCAAGAGGATGAGCTTGTCCTGTTCCCGGGCCTCCCGGAACGCCGCCTCGCCCCACTCCCGCCACTGCACGCGCGTCTCGCCCATGATCCCTCCCCCTGAAACGCTCGTCGGAATCCGCTTTTTCAATCAGGAGTTACGCCATTGGGAGCCGGTCGGACGAGGTGGAAGAGCCCCAGTATCCCCTCCTCCCACGGCCCTTTGGGCTTTGGTGGGAGGGGGGAAGGCTTCCTCGGGGCAACGTCCAAGGCGCCCGGCTCCCCCCAAGGCCTTCCGATAGAACAAATGATGTAACTCCTACCATCATAAAGGCGAGGGGGATGGGTATGCAACTTTCCAGCATGGAGCACCCGGATGGACGAGCATGAGGCCTAATCCCATCCCCAGTCTTTCTCTCTCCCCTCGTGGGAGAGATGAGGGAGGGATTCACCCCGTGATCCGGGGATACCGTCTACGTTGCGCACGGCGCGATTTCCCTCGAAGATAGATAAAGCGCTTTACTATAAATGCGGAGGAGCCCCATGAAACGCCCGGGGAACGTTCTTTTGCGGTTGCGGAATCGCTTGAGGGGGCATAGTGAGGGTCATCCCCAATCGTCCTTCTCTCAGGGGGGCGCCGCGCGAAGGCGGGTTCGGCTGGGGGGGATTCTCCTGCTGATCCTGGCGAGCTGTCGGCCGACGCCGACCCCTACCGCGATCCCACCCTCGCCGACGCCGACCACGGCCCCAGCGGAGGAGCCTCTCTATCTGGCGCTGGTCTGGCATCAGCATCAGCCCTTCTATCCTCGGGATCCTCAGACCGGCCTGTATACCCGCCCGTGGGTTCGCGTCCACGCCACCAAAGATTACTACGACATGGCGGCCATCCTGCGCGCTTATCCGAATGTCCGCGTGACGTTCAATTTGACGCCTTCCCTGATCCGCCAGCTGGAGGATCTGGCGGCGGGGGCGAAGGACATTTACTGGGCCCTCACGGAGAAGCCCGCGGAGGCCCTCACCGATGAAGAGAAACGCTTCCTCCTGAGCCGGTTCTTCGATGCGAACTGGGACCGGGTGATCCCGCGCTTCCCTCGCTACCTGGAGCTCCTGGAGAAGCGAGGCCGCCGGGCGGATCCGGAGACGATCGAACGGGCGATGGCCGCTTTCACCGTTCAGGATTTCCGGGATCTCCAGGTGCTGTTCAACCTCGCCTGGTTCGACCCGGATTTCCTGGCCCAGCCCCCGCTGGCGGATCTGGTCCGAAAGGGGCGGGATTTCACCGAGGCGGATAAACCCGTGATCTTCGAGGAAACCCGGCGCATCCTCCGGGAGGTCATCCCGCTGCATCGGGCTCTCCAGGACGCTGGGCAGATCGAGGTGACCACCACGCCTTACGCGCATCCCATCCTGCCGCTGATCGTTTACTCGGATCTCGCCCGGGTGGGGAATCCGGAGGCATTGCTGCCGGATCCTCCCTTCATCGCCCCGGAAGACGCCCGAGAGCATCTGCGCCGGGCGGTGGCGCTGTATGAAGCCCGCTTCGGCCGGGCGCCCCGGGGCCTGTGGCCCGCCGAGGGAGCGGTGGCCCAGCAGATCGTCCCGATGGTCATCGACGCCGGCTTCCTCTGGATGGCCTCCGGGGAGCCGGTCCTCGCCCGTTCGCTGGGCCTGAGCGGCTTCACCCGGGATGCCCGGGAGACCGTGGAGGAGATCGACCTCCTCTATCGCCCTTACCGGCTCTCCGACCCCCAGGATCGCCCGCTCTTCATCGTGTTCCGGGACGGAGTGCTCTCTGACAAAATCGGCTTCACCTATTCGGGGATGCCCGGGGATGTCGCCGCTGAGGATTTCATCCGGCGCCTGGACAACATCCGGGAGAAGGCCCGCGAGAAGGGCGTGAAAGGCCCTCTGCTGGTCTCAGTGATCCTCGATGGGGAAAACGCCTGGGAACACTACGAGAACGACGGCAAAGCGTTCCTCCACGGCCTTTACCGGCGGCTGAACGAAAGCCGGACCATCCGCACCGTGACGCCTTCCGAGTTCCTGGCGGGGTTCCCGGAAGCGGCCCGGCCGCTCCCGAAGCTGTTCCCCGGCGCATGGTTCAGCCCGAACTACGACACGTGGATCGGGGAGCCGGAGGAACGGGAGGCGTGGACGGCGCTCCGGCGCACGCGCCAGATGCTAAAGGAATACGAGGAAGGAAGGAAGCCGACCTCGCCGGAAGCGCTGGAACGAGCGCGGGAGGCGATGCTGGAGGCGGAGGGATCGGACTGGTTCTGGTGGTATGGGGCGGACCAGGACAGCGGCCAGGATGATTATTTCGACGCCGCCTTCCGCGCGCTGCTCCGCCAGGTCTACGAGGCCCTGGGGGAGCCTGGGCCCGATTTCCTCGCGATCCCGATTGTCCCTCCGCGCGCCGTGGAGCCGGCGGCTCCCTTCACCGAACCGATCTCGCCGACCCTCGATGGCCGGGCGGCCCCCGGTGAGTGGGACACGGCCGCCCGATACGTGGGGGAGGATCCGGCCTTGCGGGGGCTCTGGCTGGGGGCGGATCGGACCCATCTCTACGCGCGGGTGGATGGAGTGTGGGAAGGAGATGGGGTGGTCAGTTTCTACATCGCCGCGCCCCACCGGGCCGGGCGGGCCGGCTTCTCCGCAGATCCCTTCGGACCGCGAACCCCCTTGGGGTTCGGGGCGACCCATGTGATCCAAGTGATCCGCCGGGGTCAGACGGTGCAGGTGGAGTTGCTGGAGGCGAGGGGAGATGGACGGTGGACGCCGGCCCCTACGGTGCCTCAGGCGTGGCTGGGGCGGGAAACGCTGGAGGTGGCGCTGCCCCAGGCCGCCCTGGGGACCCTGCAAGCAGGGGATCCGGTGCTCTGGCAGGTGATCGTTTGGCAGCCGGGCCGCACGGCGCGACTCCCCTCCTCCGGCGTCGCCCGCTTCCTGATGCCCGACTTCGGCCTCGCGGAGGTGATCCTGGACATCGAGGACCCGGAGAAAGACGATCACGGGCCCGGGAGTTACGTCTATCCCACGGATCCGGTGTTCCTGCCCCAGGTCTTCGATCTGAAGCGGTTCCAGGTGGGGATGGAAGGGGAGGATATGGTCTTCCGGTTCGAGTTTTACGGCCCGGTTCCCAACCCGTGGGGCTCACCCAATGGCCTGGCCCTTCAGACCATCGACGTCTACATCGATCGGGATCCGGGGAAGGGGACGGGCGCGCGGTTGCTGCTGCCGGGTCGAAACGCGGCGCTGCAGAAAGGGTTCGGGTGGGAAGTGGCGCTGTGGGCGGAGGGATGGACACCGGGCGTTTACGCGCCGGATGAGCGGGGGAAGCCCAAGCCCGTCCCAGGCGCGTCGCTGCGGATCGCGGTGAACCCTAACCAGCGAACGGTGCTCCTCCGCGTGCCGAAGCGGGTCTTTGGCGCGGACTTCGACCCGCGGCAGGCGGCCTATCTGGCGGTCGTGCTGAGTCAGGAAGGGTTCCCCTCGCCGGGCGTGTGGCGGGTGCGGGATGTATTGCCGCAGGCGGCCCAGTGGCGGCTGGGCGGAGGGCCAGACGACACCAATCACACCCGGATCCTGGATGTGGCCTGGCCGGTGGGAGCGCGGCCAACCCAGGAGGAGATGCTCTCCGCTTACCCGCCCTCAAAGGAAACGAACCTCGATCGCTTGGGTCCGGAAGACTTCCCCCAGCTTCCCATGCGATCGCCCTCAGAGTGAGATGCTCATCCATACGGTGAATTCGAGGCCCTTACGGAGGCGATGGATCCACCCCCAAGGTTTAGAGGTCGGGGGGCGCCGAAGGCGGCCCGCCCGACCTCCTTTTCCTCACGGCCCTGAGGGGCTATGGGTTCATCGACTCCCCCATCGGGGCCCGGGGAGTTGCGGATGGAATTCACTGCACACGCATGCCAGGCATTGGAGCGTGCGGGGCACCTTTTGGTGCCCCGCACGCTGTTTCTCCTCCTGCCCCCTACGCCGTTTGAGCGGCCAGCGCCTGACGTTCCAGCTCCGCCCGCTGGCGGCGCAGTTCCGTCAGGGTCTTCTCGGTCTGCTCCATCAATCCCATCAGCTCCTGGCTGGAGCGATGGAAGGCCCGCCCCAGCACCCGCAGAAAGAGCAACATGATCCCCAGGCCGCGCTGGACGTCGGGATCGCTCATGGCCTTCAGCAGAGAGACCGGCCCCACACGGGGGAGTTCTTTCATCCGTTCCGGCGTCAGTTCCCGGTTTAGTTCCTCCACCAATCGACTCATCATCACCGTGATCAAGGTAGGTTCGAGCAATTCGATCACATGGAGGAGATAGGCCAGGTTCGCCCCGATTTTCAGCAGGCGGGGATCCATCAGATAAGACAGCGAGTCGGGCAGAAGCTCGACCGCATCCTCCAGGAAGGCCAGTGTTCCGGTCTCGTTCATCCGGATCAGGAGCCCGAGCGCTCGCTCCAGAGCCTCCTGGGCTTTCGGATCCTGAAGGGTGAATTCTTCCATAGATGGCCTCCGTTTAGCTCAGGTAGGTGGCGAACCACATGGATTCGAACATCATTTTGACCAGGCGGATGGCCTTGCTGCGGCCCAGCACCCCGCAGGAAGGCGGGCCGGAGAGGTCCAGGATGCGGGTGAAGTCGCACATCGGCAGCACGGCGTCGTCGCCGAAATCCATGATGCACATGGCCACCGGGGTGAAGCTCTCGCCGATATAGGCGCCCTTGAGCTCCGCCAGGATCTGGTTCGCCACGAACTCCGCCTGGAAGTGGGCCACCACTCCCGCGGCTGGCAGGTTGATGGAAGGGTTCACCATATCCCCGATGGCGAACACATCCGGCTCCCCCACGCATCGGAACGTCTTCGGATCCACCAGGGGGAAGCCAGCAGGGGTGAGCAGCCCCGGACACATCCCTGCCGCGCTGGGGCGATGGGGCGGGACCATAATCAACAGGTCGAAGGGGATCTCCCGGCCGTCGGTTCCGACCAGCACCCGGCGCTCGGGATCGATGGCCTTGGCGTTGAAATTCCCCTCGAAGCGCACGTCTTTGCTGGCCAGGATCTCGGAGATCACGCCGCTGATGGCCGGCCCCATCGCGGAGAGCGGCTGGGGGTGAGGATGGGCCAGGATGATCTCGGATTTATCCCGCAGCCGGCGGGCCCGCAGGGCGAAATCCAGCTGTCCGGCGATCTCATAGGGGGCAGGGGGACATCGATAGTAAGGTCCGGAGACCCCGATGACGATCCGCCCGCCCTGGAAGCGCCGGATCGCCTCCCGCATCCGGAGCGCCCCCTCGATGGTCCACGGGTGGTAGGCCACCTCGAATCCCGGCATCAGATCCGGCTTCACTTCGGCCCCGAGGGAAACCACCAAGAGGTCGTAAGAGAGATCTTCCCCGTTCACCCGCACGCGCTTTTCCGGGATGCGGATCTCCTGGACTTCTCCCTGGATCACGCGCACGCCTTTTCGCTCCAGGTTCTTCAAGGGGCGCCGCACCTGTTCCGGCTCTTTAAAGCCCAGAGCCACCCAGGGGAAGGAGGGCATGAAGTAATGATAGGGGCTGCGATCCACAAGCAGGATCTCGTGATCGGCTCCGCGGAGGCCACGGGCCAGTTTGTTCGCCACCACGAGACCTCCGCTTCCGCCGCCCAGGATCAGAATCCTCGCCATGCTGAGCCTCCTCAGTGGGGGTCCATGCCATTGTTTTCCACAGGAGCTGCGCGGTTTGCTTCCTCTGTGTCGCGTTTTTGATATCCTCCCTTCCCACCGCCTGAGGGTTGTGGGGAAGGAGGATCGAAGGGGTAGGGCCGTTCCGCCGCGTCGGATCAGCTCCCAACGGTGGAACTCCTGCTCCATTTGAATTGGATGCGAGGGCATGGCGAAAGGTAACAGCAGGGCAGAAAAGGCCTTATGGGCAACCCGCCCGATCGCTGAGGGGAGCTCTCTGAGCAAGGGCCAGGGCTTCCTCCAGGGCGCTCCGCCAGCGATCCCAGGCGGGATCGGCGAGGGCGTTCTCCAGCAGTCTCCGAACGGCGGGCCGGCCGGGGAAGGCGCCGATCACCCCCCAGGTGGTGCAGGCGATCGCTCCGGCGGCGTTGCCTAGGAGAGCGGCAGCCGTCGGGCGAAGGCCTCGAGCCAGGCCCGTTAGGAAGCCCGCATCGAAGGCATCCCCCGCGCCCGTGGTATCCACCGTCTGGATCCGGAAAGCGGGGATGGAGAGATCCTCCCCCTCACGCCCAAGAAGCCGGCATCCGTGCTCCCCCTGCTTCACGAGGACCCAGCGGGGACGATCCGCGGGTTCGAAAGCGAGGGTGGGGTTCGGGCCGAACAGATCCTCCGCTTCTGCCTCCCCGAGGAGCAGCACGTCGATGAGGGGGAGCGCTCGAAATACGGCCTCCCGGGCCATCCGAGCGGCCGGCGGGCCGGGGTCCAGCGAGCAGAAACAGCCGGCCTGCCGGGCCTCTTCGAGCAGCGCCATCGCCGTCCAGAAAAGCGGGCTTTCCTCCAGAAGGGTGTATCCCGAGAGGTGGAAGAACGCCGCCTGGCGGGCCAGCGACCGAGCCCGCTCCTCCAGCACAGCGAACCGACTGGCCCCGCGCCCCGAGATCATGGTGCGCTCCCCGTCGGGGCTCACCATGATCACGATCAGGGTGGTGGGCGCCTCCGGACGACGCTGAAGGAGGGAGATCTCCACCCCACTGGCGCGCAGGGCCTCGATGGCCCATTCGCCCATGGGGTCCTGGCCGACCGCCCCCACCAGGGCGGCGGGAAGCCCCAGGGCGGTGGCCACGACGGCCACATTCGCGGCGGATCCTCCGGCCCGAAGGAACACCTGATCCGTATGCGCGTCCCCGCCGCGCTCGGGGAGATCGGGAAGGGCCAGGAAGAGATCCACCGTGACATCGCCGACCGTCAGCAATCGCATGCCAAGCGCGTCCAGAGGTGGGATTCTCGCAGGGTTCGGCGGGGAGGGGCAGCTGAAGGCCCTCCTATGCCTTACCGTAGGAGTTGCCCCGGTAGAGGTCGCTGCCCAGGTCGGTTGAGGGCGCGCTCCGCCATCCAGAAGGCGGCGATCCTGCGCCGTTGCACCCCGCGCGCCCTATTCTTCGATCTGTCGCCCTCGTGCCCGGGCGAGGGCCCGGCTTGCGGCTTCCTCCGGTGTGGAGACGGTTTCGATGGGCACGGTCATGCCCGGTCGGTGCAGGCTCCATGTCCCCAGGCCGATCACCGGGATCCCCCACTTGAGCGCCAGGGCGATCTCCGAGAGAGTCCCGAACTCCCCGCCGATGGCGATCACCGCGTGGGCCGCCCGGACGATCAGGGCATTCCGCGCCTCCCCCAGCCCGGTGGGCAGCGGGATGCGCACGTAGGGATTGGCCTCCCGGTGGTCGCTTCCGGGCAGGATCCCGACCGTGAGCCCGCCGGCTTCGACCGCCCCGCGGCAGACGGCTTCCATCACCCCGCTGCGGCCGCCACACACCACGACCGCTCCGGCCATCGCCAGCCGGCGGCCCACTTCGTAAGCCCATGCTTCCTCCTGAGGGGTGGCCTCCCCGCTTCCGACGACCGCGATCAAAATCGGCGGCTCAACGCTCGAGGCGCTCCACTTCATCCGCGGCTCCCCGCCCCAGCTGTCGGGATCGGACGTAAGCGGCCCAGATGGCGCGGGAGATCACGGTGCGGAAGCCTCCTTTCTCCAGGTGATATAGGGCCTCCGCCGTCGTGCCGCCCGGTGAGGTGACCTGATTGCGCAGCGCCGCCGGATGCAGGCCGGATTGCCGGGCGTAGAGGGCGGCTCCGATGACCGTCTGATAGACCAGCTGCTCCGCCACTCGCCGGGAGAACCCCAGATGCACCCCGGCGTCCACCATCGCTTCCATGAACAGGAACACGTAAGCGGGCCCGGTCCCGGTCAGGGCCGTGGCCATATCCAGGTAGCGTTCGTCGTCCACGTAGACCTCTTCGCCCATCGCCTGCATCAGAAGGATCGCCTGCTCTCGCTGGCGGGGCGTCACTTCATCGGTGGCGGTCCAGACGGTGATCCCCTGGCCGATCTGCGCCGGCGTGTTGGGCATCGCCCGGATGATGGCGGGGATCCCCAGGCCCTCCCGCAGGGTGGCGATGCGCACCCCGGCGGCGATGGAGAAGATCAGGGCCTCCGGGCGGATATGGCCGCGTAGCTCGGGGAGCACCCGGGGGATCACCTGAGGTTTCACCGAGAGGACCACGATCCCGGCCTCCGCCGCCGCCTCGGGGTTATGCGTCGTGGCCCGCACGCCATATCGGCCCTGAAGCTCCAGCCCGCGCTCCGGTCGAGGTCCACTGGCGATGATGTCCTGGGGATCGATCAGGTTGTCCCGCAACAGTCCGCGGATCATCGCCTCGGCCATCACCCCGCTGCCGATGAACGCGATCCGCGGCAGGTGCGCATTCACAGCCATCGGTTCCCTCCTTTCCTCGCTTGCCCGAAAGGATCGCCCTAAGCAATCGGGTCCGTTGTCTCTCCCATCCCCACAGCCCAAAGGGCTATGGGGGGAGAAGAGATTTCCCGAGGAGGCGAACGGCGTCACTCCGGATGTTTGGGTCGCAGGTTGCGTTAAAGTATAAGAAATGAGATCGGCACAGGCAAGCGAAAATCAAAGGACGCCATGGGCAACCTCTAAGCCCAAAAAGATATTTTCTCCTCTCTCCCCGAGGCCCCTTGGGCCTCGGGGAGAGAGGAGAAAGGGGGGAGGGGCTTTACCTGTTCTCTTTGAGAAGGCCTCTCCATCGGATTCACCGCTTCTGTTGCACATGGTATAAACTGCGTTGTGTTATAATTACCCATTGCGCAGCTTCAGGGAGGAGGTTCATCC
>NZ_JANWXB010000068.1 GCF_025055495.1 Thermoflexus sp.
CCCACCTCCAGACGCTCTGCTTGTAGGAGGCATGGGTTGGGCAGAAGAGGACGCTGTGGCCGGCCTCTTCCGCCCTCTAAACCTCTCTCGGAGGACTGGATCAGAATGCCGCGCTGGTTCTGGTTGGGCGTTGGGATCGGATTGCTGTTCGTGGCCGCGGCCGGGGCGGTGAAAATCGCGATGGATGTCCGGGCGGAATCTCTCCCGGTCTACATGACCGTGCCGGACTGGCCGTTCATCGATCAGGACGGCCGCACCTTCTGGTTAGGCCAGACCCGGGGCAAGGTGGTCGTCCTGGGGATGATTTACACCCATTGCCCGGATATCTGCCCATTGATCACCGCCCAGATGATGGAACTCCAAAAGCAAGTCGCCGCCGCGGGGTTATCGGACGAGGTGTTCTTCGTGACCATTACCTTTGATCCGGAGCGGGACACCCCGGAGGTCCTTCGGCGTTACGCGCAGGTTCGAAAAGTCGATCTCCGCAACTGGGTTTTCCTCACCGGCGATCCCTCCACCATCCGCCATCTGACGGAGGTGCTGGGGATCTATACCGAACGGGTCTATATGGTCCAGGGAACGCCGGTCAGCGGGACCCCCAGCGCGACCGGGTCAGAGGTCACCTATTTCATCAATCACACCGATCGAATCTTTCTGGTGGATCGTCAGGGACAGGTGCGGGCGCTCCTTCCGGGAAGCCGGACGGAGACCAAGGACGCCATGGAGAAGATCCGCCGCCTGGTGCGTGAACGATCTGCATCCTGACCGAGATCACGACGATATGCCCGAAAGGCCTGCCGAATGCGGCATCCTAACCATACCCAATCGTTCAGGAGGTCATTCGCTATGAAAGGTTTGTTGCGTGTCCTGACTGTCGCTACGCTGGTTGGCTTGCTGGCCGCCTGCGCGGCCCCAGCCGCAACGGGCCCGCGCATTACGATCCAGGACCCGTGGGCCCGCCCCGGAGCAATGGGGATGGGAATGGAGCACGGGCATGGGATGAGCCACGGTGGAGGTAGCACGAGCGCGGTCTACTTCGTGGCGATCAACGACGGGGATCAGCCGGACGTCCTCATCGGCGCCGCTTCGGACGTGGCGGAGAAGGTGGAGATCCACGAGACCAAGATGGAGGGGGATGTGGCCAAAATGCAGCCCGTTCCTCGGGTGGAGATCCCGGCTCGAGGGAGGGTGGAGTTCCGACCCCGCGGTCTCCACATTATGCTGATCGGCCTCAAGCGGGATCTGAAGGTGGGGGATACGTTCAACCTGACGCTCCGCTTTGAGAAAAGCGGGGAGATCCCCATTTCCGTCACCGTGAAGGAAATGCCGTAACGATCCGCCTTCCTATCCTTTCCTTTCCTTCCCGAGGACGCTGCCGCTTCGCTTGCTTCAATAGATGCATGGGGATGGGGAGGCGGCGCCGAAGGCTGCTGCCTCCCCATCGTTGATGTCAGGGGCTGGGGGGGCAAGGCGATCCAGAGAGCAAGAGGCCTGCTCGAACGGTTCTGGCGATTCGGTTTCCGGCAGGCCGTTGCCTTCAGTCGCCTTTGATGAGCTCGCCCAGCAGGCCGCTGCCGGCGACGCGCCGGGACTCCTCGGCCCGGCCGGAACGGGCGGCCGCGATGATCCGATCCGCCAGGCGCGAGAACGGCAGGCTCTGCAGATACACCTTCCCGGGCCCCGTGAGCCGGGCCAGGAAGATCCCTTCGCCGCCGAACAGCGCGTTCTTGAAGCCCCCGACGAACTGGATGTCGTAATCCACGCTGGGGGCGAAGGCCACCAGACACCCCGTATCCACCCGGAGGGTCTCCCCAGGCCCCAGGTCTTTCTCGATGATCGTCCCCCCGGCGTGCACGAAGGCCAGACCCTCCCCCGTCAGGCGCTGGAGGATGAACCCCTCGCCGCCGAAGACGCCCGCGCCGATGCGCTTGGTGAAGGCCACCTCGACCTCCACCCCCCGCGCCGCGCACACGAAGGCGTCCTTTTGACACAGAAAGCTCCCCCCCAGCGCCTTGAGGTCCAGCGGGATGATCTTGCCGGGATACGGCGAGGCGAAGGCCACCCGGGCCCGCTTGGTGCCCTGGTTCACGAAGGTGGTGATGAAGAAGCTCTCACCGACCAGCATGCGGGCCAGACCCTTGAACAACCCGCCGCCGGTGCCCGTCTGCATCTGGATGCCGTCTTCCATATACATCATCGCTCCCGCCTCCGCCCGCACCCCTTCCCCGGGATCCAGGGCGATCTCCACCAACTGCATCTCGTGGCCGATGATCACATAGTCGATCACATCCACCATGATTGGCCTCCTGGGCATTCGGAATGTGTTTATATTCTCCCCCATCATCCGAATGGACGCTCTCTCAAGGCGACCGCAGCACCAGGGGCAAATACAGGAGGAACCCGCGCTCGAAGGCCCCGATATCGCAGTGCGGCCCTTGGGGCGAGGCACCCCGCGCTGATCCGTGGGCGGGCACCCCACGTTCGTCCCGGCGTCGATGGCCGGCGAGCCGGGCAGCGGTCATCCTCCGAACGGCCGGTGCGAAAGGGAGCTGGATCCGATCCATCGGTCATCTCCTTCAATAGCATTCAGTCGCAGAACAACCCCCTGCCCCGGATCAGGCTGCTTGCGCCGTCCAGGGCCGAGACCCCGGCCACCGCCCGCTCAAGGCCCTGGGCCAGCGGCTCGTTGCTGCGAAGGAGCAGGCCGCCGACCCGGCTGACTGCCTCGAACGCCACGGCCTGGGTCAACTCGCACCGCAGATCCGAAAAGTCGGCGATCTCCTCCGCCTCACTGAAGTCCGGGGCCGGGTCGTCGGCGGAAGTCGGCAACTGCGCCAGCAGCGCCGTGACCGCCTCCAGCTTCTGATGCATCACCTTGGCGAACACCAGCCAGACCCCTCCGGCGAAGCTGAAGCCCCCCAGCCCGGCGACCACCATCAGGTCGCTGGCCAGCATCGCCGCCTCCAAGATGTCAACCGGCGAGAACTCGCCGCCGCCGCCCGCCGTCCGCGCCCCCTCACCGCCCAGCACCCCCCACACCGCGCCGTTCCGATCCACCGCCCACCCGGCTAGGGTGCCGTCCTCCGGCAGCAGCACAGCGTGTCCGCCCTCCGCCCACGGGCGGAACATCTCCAGGGCGCGCCGGATGGTGGCCTCATCGGCGCCGGCCGCCTTCAGCTGCTGAGGGATCTCGTGCTCATACCGTGCCACGCGCAGGGTCTTGCCCTTTAAGGCGTTCACGGTGTTCGCAGGGAAGGCCAGCGCCTCCGCCAAGGCCAGCCGGGCCGTGCGCTGGGCCGTCAGGCGGAAGGCCCGGACGGGGTCGGCATCGGCCGTGCGAAAGCCCGTTAGGGGCAGCAGGTCCAGCCAGCTCACCGCAGCGGGCTGCCCATCGGGGGTTCGCGCGGGCAGGACGCGGTGCAGGGTCACGCGCAGCCCGGTCTCGAAGGTCAGCGGCCCGGCCGGATCATCGGGCAGCAGGATGGAGGCCGCGTGCAGATCCGGCGGGGGCAGATAGAGGGGCTGGGTGGCGATGGCCCGATGGCCCGCCTCCCGATCCGGCGCCTCTAAGACGGGGCGCAGCGACAGCATCGCGGTGTAGAGGTCATCCAGCACATGGGCGGGCGACGGCGCCCCCGCCTCGAAGGCCAGCGTGGTGCGGCCCTGCAGCGCCCGACGCACTTCCGCCAGGTGCTCCGGGGTCGGACGCTCCTCGTTGTTCCGGGTCCACAGCCCGCCCAGCACGCGCGTCACCTTTTGAGAGCCCACGGTGACCGTGAGGAACAGCCCGCTGAGGGCCGGGGGATCGGCGCGCTGAGCCGGGGGCGGCGGCGTATAGGTGGCCTCCGCCAATGGCGACCGGCGCGGTGCGTCCGCCGGGCCGTAGCGCTCGAACAGGCGCACGGTGCGCGGCCCCTCGCCCGCCGCTGTAGTCCGGTAGGTCAGGCGATAGGGGGGCGGCGGATTCGCCTCCAGGGCCTGCACGACGGCCTGGATCGCCTCTTCACGGGTGCCGGCGGGGAACGCGCCCAGCCGGCCGGCCCGCCCCAGCTCCGCCAGCATCGCGGGATCTACCTCCCCCACGCCGATGATCACCGCAGGCGGGCCGGCGCTCACCGCCGCGAACAGCCCTGGCGGCGGCGTTTGGATCCGCTGGCCCGTCCCGTCGGTGGCCTGGCCGTCGGTGACCATCACGATGGCTGTGGGGCCGTGCCGCGCGGCGTCGGCCAGGGCTTCCCACAGGCGCGAGCCGGACCCCACGGCATGCCGCACCTGAGCGGGCAGGGCCTGCGGATCGTCCGTCCAGACGTTCGCGCCGATGTAAACGCCCCCTTCGTAGATCTTAGCGACGCGAAACTGCACGTTGGGGGAGGCCGCCTTCAGCTGCGTCGCCAGATCGCGGACCAGCTCTTCGGCCCCCCGATGACGGAAATCGGCGGGGAGGCTGCTGGAGTCGTCGAGCAAGAACAGGACGCGCGGCGCTGGCCGCGCCCAGCGCTCCA
>NZ_JANWXB010000081.1 GCF_025055495.1 Thermoflexus sp.
GAAATCCCGCTCGATTGAGGAGAACCAGGATGCTGTCTCGATCTCAAACCGTCCATCTCTCCCTGGATCGCCCAACGGGCAATTTCTGGATCGACGCGGGGACCGTGGTGCTGGTGCGCCGGTTCGGTGCTGGAACATACCCGATCCAAACGATCATGCAAGGGCTGGTGCAACAGCTTGTCCAGCCAAGCGGCAACCGGGGCCAATACTTCGACCCGCAAACTGGGGAGATCCGCGAATACGATAAGGTCAACTGGGTTTATCCGACCAACCTTTTCATCAAGGTCTCCGGCTCCGCTCCTAAGGTTGAAATCGAAGACGAGAAGGAGAAGAAAAAGGACGAGAAGGAGAAGAAAAAATACTTCACGCGCCCCCCTGTCTTCGATCTCAAACTTAAGCTCAGCCAGAAGGCCGGCATCTGCGACATCTGTGGGGATCAGGCGCCCCTCACCGAAGCCACAATGTGGATGTATCCCTTCGTGGTGGATCCCCAGAAATTCGGCACCTTCTACCCCGGCACGAAGCGGGGGCTCCGGCTTTGCGCCCGATGCGCGCTGGCCGGCCTGGCCGGGTATCTGGGATGGCTGTGGAAGGCCCAGGGCCGGGCTGCCCTCCACTTCTTTATCTTCCACACCACCGACCTGTGGGAGCTGGAACGATTCTATCGGGAGGTGATCGATCCACTCCGGCTGGAAGGGGATCGGGGGGGAAACGCCCCGACGGCCTTCGCCGGCCCCTACCTCCACGAAACCACCTGGGGACTTCTCCTCGCCCTCTTCGCCCACGTCCATGCCTCCGATCAGCTTTCCGAAGAGGCCCGCCGCGAGCTGGCCGCCCTGTTCGGGGCCACCGATCAGCCCTCCACCCCCCTTTCTTTGTATGTCATCACCGGCAAGCCCGGCCGGGCCTTCGACATGGAGGCGCTGAAGGAATTCTCGAACCTGCATCGCCTTTATCGGCTTTATGAACGATGGTGGAACCTCCTGCGCGAAAAGGGGATCAGCGACAACCCTCACCGCCAGATCGTCTTCATCTTCGAACAGTTCTGGGCCCAACAGGGACAGAACCGCGAGACCATCTGGCGCGATAAGGTGGCGTGGGCGATCTTGGAGTTCGGTGACCCGTCCCCCTTCATCGAGGCGTTCCTTTACGAAGCTCGCGCCCGTGAGAAGAGCCGCCGCCCGCTGGCCTGGGGGACCATCGAGGTGTTGACCACATACCTGCAGGAGGTTTTCAGCATGGACGAGCAATTCCAGAAAATCCTGGCGGGATTCGGCCATTCCCTCGGGGAGTCCGCGCAGAAGAACAACGAGATGGGCCTGCTCTACGCGCTGCGCAACGCGAAGAATCCGGAGGACTTCTATCGGGTGCTTAACGACGCTCAATTCCGCTTGCAGATCACGATCCCAGAAGCCTTATTGCGCATCGAGAAGGGTGAGCGCATCGCGGGCGTCCCATGGATCCGGGTCAAGACGCTTCTGTCGATCTATGCCATGAACGCCTACCTGCGCAAGGAGAGCCAGCAACCGGGATAACGGCGCCAAAGGCTTCAGAGGGCGTGATCGAATAGCACCCCTGAAAGAGGCCAAACGCGCAAGCCGCATTTTCCTTATGGAGGTCGAAATGAGCAAGGCGATCGTCATCGGCTATCTGTTTAAAGTCTCCGCTGCCAATGTGAACGCTTCCCACACGGAAGGGAACGTGGTGGTCGCCAAGAAGATCACGCTGCCGGACGGCAGCTCCATCCCCTACATCTCGGGGCAGGCGCTCCGGCGGATGCTGCGCGATCGCCTGGAGGAGCTCGGCTATCCGCTCTCCGAACCCTTCGCCCAGGTCAGCGGCCAGGAGGTCACCCCACCCGTCCGCCCCCAGGATTTCATTGACGAGGACCTGTTCGGCTATCTGGATCCCTCCGGCCAGCGGCGGCGCACCTCCCCGGTGCGAGTCTCCACCGCGGTAGGGTTGTTCCCCTTCCAGGGCGACCGAGACCTCGGCACCCGCTCCTTCGAGCGCTTCGGGCAGGCCATGGGCGCCGGTGGAAACATGTTCGAAACCGAACTCTATGCCAACCTCTTCCGGGGGACCATGCTCATCGAACTGGACCGCGTTGGGGTGTTCCGGGCTGCGGAAACGGGCAAAAAAACGGATCAAGCGCTGGAACCGGACAAGCGCAGGGAGCGGCTCCGGAAGCTTCTGGAGGCCCTCGGCCTTCTCTGGGGAGGAGGGCGCACTGCTCGGATGCTGGCCGACCTGTCGCCGAAATTCCTCGCCTACACCCGGCTCCGGGCCAAGCACCCCGTCTTCCTGGAGGCCCTCCTGGCCCAGTTCGAGGACGGCCACTACCTCCTGAAGCTGGAGCCGCTGGCGAACGCCCTGAGGAAATACTCGGGCTACCTTGAACGAACCATCTTCGGGATCGACCCGGGCGTCTTCGGAAACGAGGCAGAAATCCGTGCTGAGCTGAAGAACTTCGGGCCCGTCCTGACCATACGCGAGGCCCTTACAGAAGCCCAGAAAGACGTGGACACGCTATGGAGCGAATCCTCGCCGTGACCGTCCGGGCTCCGGTGGCATCCTTCCGGCGCCCGCTCGACCATAACTACCAGCGAACGCTCCCCCTCCCTCCGCCGACGACGTTGATCGGCATCGCGGGGGCGGCCATGGGGCTTGGCGATCGGAAGCTGTGGGCACCCGATAGCCCAGCGCGCCGGCTCAAGGTCTCCGCGTGGATGGAGGCCGAGCCCGGCCGTGCCCGCGATATGTGGACGGTGCTAAAGATCAAGGGGGGTCGAATCGCCGAGCGTTCGCCCTACTTCCGGGAGCTTCTGTTTTTCACCCGATACGTCCTAATCTATGGAGGCCCGGAGGAAATCCTGACGCAACTAGAACAGGCTTTCCGCGATCCAGCCTACCCGCTGTCCTTAGGCCGCGAGGACGAGCTGGCGGAGGTGGAGGAGATCGCGCTCGCTGAGGCGGAGTTGGGCCAGCCCCGCCTCTACGGCACGGCGGTGCCCCTCGACGTTCGACAACGGCCAGGGATCCGCCTCACCCTGCGGCCCGGAGCAGTCTTCGAGCCCCCGGTGGTGGAAAGGCTCCCCCTGGCCTTCGAAATCGACGCGAGGGGAATTCGCCACCCCGCAGACCCAATCCCCATCAGCTTCTTGCCCCTCGGGGTGGAGCTGGAGGTGCCGGAGATCCGGGCATGGCGATGGAAAGACCGTCATTTCGCATGGATGAATGAAGTCAAAATCCCTCCTCCCTAAACGCTTTAGAGGGCATTGCCCCGTTCCGCCTTCTCCTGCCCCGGAGCGGAGAGATGATTGCACCAGGCCGGTTTTGCTGCCGGTTTGCGCCTTTCAGGCGGGCGGGCATCCGGTTGGCGTTCGTGGGCGCGGCATACGCCACGCCCATTTCTAATGTGCCTATTTCTAATTTCTAAAAAGTGATCCATCCATGCAGCCCTTGCTGGCTAAGCCGGACACCCTCCTCCTGGACCACCTGCTGGAAGTCGCGCACCTGGGCGCTCAGATCGCTGAGCGGCTGGGGCTTTCGGAGCTGTTGCGCGCGAAGGCCCTCCTGGCCTGCGCTCTGCACGACGTCGGCAAGGCCACCGTAGATTTCCAAGAACACATCCGCGGCCAGCGGAAACAGGCCTATCCCCACGCCCTAGCCTCCATGCCCTTCGTGCTGATGGCCGAGCGCTTGGTGAACGCCGCCCTCGGCCTGGACCCGGAACGCCTGGAGGCCACTGCCGCAGTGCTCAGCCATCACTCCCCCCTCAGCGCCCGGTTGTATTTAGGGTATGGGGCTCCGAGGTATTGCCCGGAGATCCAAACCCTCTTAGAGAGCCTGTGGGCGTCGCTAAGTGCCTTCGGGATCCGCGGGCTGCCTTCCTTCGAGTCCTTGCAGATCCAACAGATCCTGGAGCTGATGCGGCAGAATTCCCCTGCCGCCCTGCTTGACGACCGCGGGATCAAATGGGGCAGGGACGAACGCACCCTGCGCGGTCTCCTGCAGAGCCTGCCGACGATGGACTTCGCCCAGGTCAAGGCTGTGCTGCATCTGGCCGACTGGCTGGCCTCGGGGAAGAGGAACGATCCCGGCATCCTTTTCCTGAG
>NZ_JANWXB010000115.1 GCF_025055495.1 Thermoflexus sp.
GAGGCCGCCGAAGGCGGCCTCGCCCACCCAAAAATCAATTTATCCCCCTGCGATCAGAACTCCTCTTCCGACGGGACGCCCAGTTTGCGGTGGATAATCGCGTCCACTTGGCGCCGAATATCCGGCACCGGGATGCGATCCAGGACTGGGGCAAAGAATCCCTCTACGATCAGCCGGGTGGCGACCGCGCGGGAGAGCCCGCGGGACATCAGATAGAAGAGCTCTTCCTCATTGATCTGCCCCACCGTCGCGCCGTGGGTGCACCGCAGGTCGTTCGCCATGATCTCCAGGCCTGGGATGGAGTCCGCCCGGGCGTGCGGCGAGAGGATGAGGTTGCGGTTGGCCTGATAGGCGTCGGTTTTCTGGGCCCCTGGATGCGCGCGGATCATCCCCTGCCAGACAGAGCGGGCGCGATCTTTGAGGGCGACCTTGTATAGCAAGTCACTCTTGGTGTGGGGCGCGATGTGATCCTGCTCTGTGTCGTAATCCGCATGTTGCTGTCCATCGAAGAAGAAGACGCCCGACATATAAGCGGTAGCGCCGCGGCCAACGAGGTCGACCTCCAGGAAGGTCTTGGTGACCCCTGCGCCCATCCCGACCACCACCCAATCGAGGGTGCTGTCGCGGTCGACGGAAGCCCGCTCGTGGGTGAAGTTCCACATATAGCGGCCCCAGTTCTGGAGGGCGATATAGGTCAGCCGGGCGTTTTCTTTCAAATGGATCTCCACGATCCCGTTATGGAACGCCGCCCCCATCGCGTCGTCGGCCAGGCGTTCATCGATGAAAGTAACCTGGGCGCCTGGCTCTACCACGATCAGGATGCGGGAGAAATCCGTAGGAGCACCCTGCAGCCCAATCACGGCCCGCAAAGGCAGCGGGATCTCCAGATCCCGCGGCACATAGAGAAAAATCCCATTGCGCCAGAACGCGGCGTTCATCGCCGCGAAGAACCCATCCCCCGGCCGCACTACCTGGTCCAGATAGGGGGCGACCTGATCCTGATGCTCCCGCACTGCAGTGAGCAGATCTGTGAAGATCAACCCTCGACGCTCCAGCCGTTCGTCCACCCAGCGAAGGGCAGGCTGGCCGTCGAAGAGCAATAGCCCCCCTGCGAGATCATCTTGCCGCTCTACGATCTGCCGCATCTCCTCCGGCGGGGTCACACCATCGCCGACCATAACGGTCACCAGATCTTCGATGGACAGCGCCCGGATGTCCGTGCGCCGCCATGCCTCATCGTCCGGCCCCGGTTTCGGAGTCTCGCGCAGGATCTGCCAGGCCTCCTGACGGGCCTGACGAAGCCATTCCGGCTCCTCGCGGGTTCCCAGGAACGCCTCAAAGGCTTCGGGGCCAATGCCCCGGGCTTCTCGAACGAGGTGCGCTTCCGCCATTGTGGGTTTGGACCTCCTAGAGAGCTTATCCAGCCTTGTCTCGTTTATTCGCCTGAAGCGAGCATCAAAGGTGCCCCCTGGGATGCAAGCCTTAAGCCCAATTAACCGCCACCGGGTGCGGGGCGCCCCGGCCGATCATTCGCCGCCGGGGCGCCGCCGATCACCCGACCTCCTCCTGCACCTCGATGGGGTTAACCCACCGAGCCGGACATCTGCAGGCGGATCAGCCGGTTCATCTCGACCGCGTATTCCATCGGCAGCTCCTTCACCAGGGGCTCCACGAACCCGGTGACGATCATCGCCGCCGCCTCTTCCTGGGGGATGCCCCGGCTCATCAGGTAGAAGAGCTGCTCGTCGCTGATCTTGCTCACGGTGGCCTCGTGGCCAATGGTGACGTTGTCCTCCTCAATCTCCATATACGGATACGTATCGGAGCGGGAGATCTCATCTAAGATCAGGGCGTCGCAGTTGACGCTCACCTTCGCCCCCTCGGCGCCTGGGTAAACCCGCACCAGGCCCCGATAGGAAGTGCGGCCACCGTCCTTGCTGATGGACTTGGAGATAATGCGCGAGCTGGTGTGCGGCGCGGCATGGATCGCCTTGCCTCCCGCATCCTGATGCTGGCCACGGCCCGCGAAGGCGATGGAGAGGATCTCCCCTCGGGCCCCCGGCTCCATCAGGTAGACGCTGGGGTATTTCATCGTCACTTTGGAGCCCAGGTTGCCGTCGACCCACTCCATCACGCCATCGCGATAGACCACCGAGCGCTTGGTCACCAGGTTGTAGACGTTGGTGGACCAGTTCTGGATCGTGGTGTAGCGAACGCGGGCGCCAGGCTTGACGATGATCTCCACCACCGCGCTGTGAAGAGAGTCCGTGGTGTAGATGGGCGCCGTACAATTGTGCACTGCGAATCCGCGCACTAGATACGAGTTCGGCTCCTCAACGTCCAGATTGAAGACGAATCCGTCGTATGGCACACGGCGGACGGCCTTGATCGGTACCAGGAAGTAATCCCCGGCGTCGCGCACCTCACCCATGCGCCGACCGTGCGTCCAGGTGAGGATGAACTGATCCCGGCGGTGGATTCGACGGCCTTGGACGAAATCGGAGCCGCCCTTGCGGACCCGGATGCTGGCGTAGATCCCCTGGCGAGCCAGCAGCTCCTGGATCTGCCGGGCCAGCATCTCCGAAGCTGTGGCGATCCGCCGCAGCTCGGCCGAGCCCCGAGGCCACCGGTTTCCGTCTCCCGCGAAATAGGCCTCAAGCAGGGGTGCGATCTGCTCTGGCGGCAGCGCCATCACCGCCTCACTCAGGCGCTTGTCGGCAGCGCCTTTCCCGGCGTGTTCCAGGCAGAACTCCATCAGCTCCCGGGAGTACACGGAGATCGTAACAGCGTGCTTGCCCCGAACATGGACGACCTGGGGCTTCTTCCCCGTGACCTTCTGAATCAGCCGCTTCACCTCCTCGATCGCCTGGATTTCATGCTCGCCAAAGGAGAAGGCGACCACCGGCTGGCGAAGGGTTCGGTGAATGTATGCAGAGCCTTCCGCCAGATAGTAACCAAGCAGGCGCAGGAGCTCTGAGGTGAAGTGAGGACGATAGCCCTCCGCCTGAACTTTGGGGAAGACCAGGAAATCGCCCTCGCGCAGTTCGCCGGCAGGCACATACGCGGGCTGGGCCCGGAGCAGCCGTGCGGTGTCCACTTCCGGCAACCAGGTGCTCCGCGCCCGGCGGCGGACGCGAACCATCTCCCGACGCACCACCAGCACGGGATGCTCCGGCGTCAGCCGGAACGTGTTGTAACGGGAGACCGGCTGGATCTCGATGAGGTCGCCTTGATAAGGTCGAACCATCACCGCGCGCACTTTCGCCTTGCGGCCGGTCTCGGTCACCACAAAATCGCCGGGCTTCACCGCCTCGATGTTCACCCAACGATCGCCTATGCTCACCTGCTCTCCTGCCGGGAGACAGCCCTCCACATAGTGCACGAAGGCTCCTTCCTCCGCGATGATCAGCGTTCGCTCAAACTGGCCGACGTTCTGGGCGTTGATGCGGAAGTAGGCCTGGAGCGGAAGATCTACATGGACACCAGATGGGACGTAGATAAAGGAGCCGCCGGACCAGACCGCCGAGTTCAGAGCGGCGAACTTGTTGTCGTCGGGCGGGACCACCGTGCCGAAATACTCGCGCACCAAATCCGGATACTCCCGCACCGCTGTGTCGGTGTCGACGAAGATCACCCCCAGCTTGCGCAGATGCTCCTGGAGGTTGTGATACACGACCTCACTTTCATACTGGGCTCCCACCCCGGCCAGGAACCTGCGCTCCGCCTCGGGGATCCCCAGGAGCTCAAAGGTGCGCCGGATCTCCTCAGGGACTTCGTCCCAGGAGCGGCTCTTCTTGTCCGTGGGCTTGATATAGTAGTAGATGTCGTCGAAGTCGATGGTGGAGAGGTCTGCCCCCCACGTGGGCATCGGCTTCCTCAGAAAGATCTCCAGGGCCTGTAGCCGGAACTCCCGCATCCAGTCCGGCTCTCCCTTCAGCCAGGAGATCTCCTCAACGATCTCCCGGGAAAGGCCCTTGCGCGCCTTGTAAGCGTAGCGCTCGGGCATCGAGAAGCCGTATTTATAGGTCCCCAGCTCGCTCAGATCGAAGGTCTCCGCAGCCATGACCCCTCCCTTCAACTCGTGGGTTGCTCGGCGAACTGTTCCCGCAGCCACTCGTAGCCCTTCTCCTCCAGCTCCAAAGCCAGCTCTGGCCCACCGGAGGCCACGACGCGGCCGTTATACATCACGTGGACGAAGTGAGGCTTGATGTAATTCAGGATGCGCTGATAGTGGGTGATCAACAGGATCCCCATATTGGGGTTGAAGATCCGGTTGATCCCCTCGGCCACCGTGCGCACCCCATCGATGTCCAGACCCGAGTCCGTCTCGTCCAGGATGGCCATCTCTGGCTGGAGGACAGCCATCTGGAGGATCTCCAGGCGTTTCTTTTCGCCCCCCGAGAAGCCATCGTTCACATATCGGGCGGCAAAGGAATCCTCCAGCCCCAGCAGGGCCAGTTTCTCCCGCAGCAGCTTGCGGAACTCCGGAATCGGGATCCCCTTATCCTCCGGGTTGAGGCGCTTGCGGCGCTCGTTCAACGCCGCGCGCAGAAAGTTGGCCACTGTCACCCCGGGCACCGCCACCGGATACTGAAAGGCTAGGAACAAGCCCAGATGGGCCCGCTCGTCCGGGGGCAGCTCCAGGATGTTCTGTCCCTTCCACAGAACCTCTCCCTGGTCCACGGAGTAAGCCGGATGGCCCATCAGCACATAGGCGAGGGTGGTTTTGCCGGAACCGTTGGGCCCCATCATGGCGTGGATCTCCCCCTTACGGACAGTCAGATCCACCCCTCGCAGAACCGGTTTGCCCTCCACACGGACGTGGAGATCCCGAATGATGAGCGCATCTTCCATTGCTTACCATCCTCCTGGATAGATTTGCAGGATAATACAGATCGCGTGGCTTCCTGCCTGGACCTTCTGTTCACGCCGGGCGGCTTCTTCCCCGCGGTTCGGGGAGCCACTGGGGAGGGTGGGTCCGCCAAAGGCGGACCCACCCTCTCTCCAGCAGCTCGATTCCTCCTGACCTGCACCTCTGGATGGATTCAGGCTTTATCTTACCACGGCTATCTGTGTTTGTCAATATTTTTCATAAAAATCTGAGAAATTGACATTCGGGACGAGACCCATTAAGATAGAGGGAGAAGATCCCGGGTAGTCCCTCCCCGGGGTAGGGATGAGCACGTGGCTCCGGAAGGGGAATGGCCCCATCTTCCCTTTCCCTCTCTGTGCGGCAAGGGCGGAATGGGAAGGGAAAACGATCGGTTTTTCGTGGGGTGGGGGGCGCGGGACGCGGCCCCCACCCCCACCAAAAAAAAAGATGCAGAGGAAAAATATAACAAACGCCCCGCGCGCCCCCCCCAAACCCCGGGGGGGCGGGGGAAGCACCAGGG
>NZ_JANWXB010000119.1 GCF_025055495.1 Thermoflexus sp.
GGTCCGTTCTCTGGCCCGCACGAAGGCCGAACATGAACCGAGGGATTAATCCTCTTCCGTGCGAAGCTTAGCGAAGTAAGCCTCCAGAGCGCTGAAGGCAGGGCGCGGAAC
The DNA here is from genome assembly GCF_025055495.1 of Thermoflexus sp. GTDB lineage: Bacteria > Chloroflexota > Anaerolineae > Thermoflexales > Thermoflexaceae > Thermoflexus. Next base: position 112 of record NZ_JANWXB010000119.1, read on the forward strand.
GCCCCGAGTGTCCAGGATGCTGTAAAGAACATTATCGTCCCGTTCCGGCCCAAACCCTTTGGGCCCGAAATCCAGATTCCACAGGATCGCCATTCGAACGAATCCCCAGGCCCGCATCCGCTCGAACCCTTCGATGATCCAGCGGGCCTGCTCTTCCAGAGAGTTGTCCAGGGCGAATTCAAACCCCGGCGGGGCCGTCCCATATTCCTCCGCGGATGCCCATCCGAACTCCGTTACACACAGCGGCTTCGCGCCCCCGATGATCTCCCAGTAGCCCCAGAGCGTGGACTTGAAGCTCCAGCTGTGATGGGGATTGTCGAAGGGGCCGCGAAAGCGCGCCGTCCGGGCCTTCGGCAGGAAGGGGGCCTCCTCCGCCAGGACATCGGGGCCGATATTATAGCCGTTATGGTGAACCCCTACACAGTCCGCATAGTTCAGGAAGCCTGCCTGCATCATGCCCTGCAGGTAACGGAAATCATCGATCGCGTTCACCCCATCGTCGATCCCGGTGGGGGAAAGGGCTCCACTGATCACCATGATCCTGGGATCCTCCGCCTTGATCGTGGCATAAGCCACCCGAAGCAGTTCCACGTAATCCTCCGGGCGCAGCCCCCGGGAGGTCTGCCACTCCCGCTTCAGGTTCTGTTCATTCCACACCTCGATGGCATGGATCCGCCCGCGATGGCGGCGGATCAGCACCTGGAGGAAGCGGGCGAGATCCTCCGGCCGATCCGGCGGCCCATGGATCCCACCCTCCCGCCGGCTCCACTCCGGGGCGGTGACCACGCTGAGCAGGACCTTCACGTTCTCCAACTCGGAGACGATCAGAAAGCCTTCCAGGATGCCCCAGTCGTAGCTTCCGGGCTCCGGTTCATGCATCGACCAGAGGACCTGCTGTTTCACCCATGGAAATCCCACCTGACGGACCACGCGGAGGGTGTCCCGGGGATCCCCCACGTATCCGTGCACCTGGGCTCCGATAAGAAAGAGTTCCGGGTTAGAGGGGGAAGCCGGCGATGGCGTGGGAGGGATTTGAGGTGGAACGGAGGGTGTGGGAGGGATCTCCGCCGGAGGCGCGGAGGAGCGCCAGAGAGCGAAGCCCAGAATTCCCATCTCCAGAGCGACCAGGAGGACAGCGAGCCACAGGATCCAGCGGCGCATCGGTTGATTCAACGGCGAGCCCTCCTGAGGGAGCACAGATGGTTCGGTTACCCATCCGGGTTTCAAGGCGGCGGGGTGGGCGGCTTCGCCGTCCACCCCGTCGTCTGAACTCACACCATGGGCAGCTTCCGAGCGATCCCACGGGTTTTGGGGGCAGTGGGGACCTGATCCGCTTCCCTCCCGAGGGCGCCCGGATGGGACTCGATCCCTGAAGTTGCCCACGGCGTAACTTGTCTGATTCCCCCCACATGACGAAGCGGCGTGGGGAAGGGGCGGGTTTCGAATCCGCAGACGGTTTCGCGTGGGAGGCAGCGGGCCGGAGGCGCGCTGCCTCCCACGCAGGATGGTGTCTCCGAGGGAAGCCTAACGACCACCCATGACCCGATGCAGCGTCTCACAGGCCGGGCAGGACCCATCCGGCCGGATGATGGCGTAGCCGGCCATCGGGTCCGCTCCGTAGTTCTTGAAGTCCACGTTCCAGACGATCAGCAATCGCACCTTTCCGCTCTGGGCCGAGAGCTGAACCGCTCGGGCCAGCCATTCTGCCTGCTGCTGAACGGTCACATCCTTGGCCCACGCGAAGCCCGGGGCTACGGCCTCCAGAGGCGGATACCCATCGTCGGAGAGGTAGCCCAGCTCGGTGAAGCAGAGCTTGCGGGCGCCTCCGAAGGCGTTCCAGTAAGTGTTCACCATCCCCCAGAAGTAGCGGGTGTAGTAATTGTCCCGGGGATCGCCGGTCGTCCAATCCGGCGGAACGATCCCTTCGTTGTAATGGATGCCGATACAGTCGGCGTAATTCGCCGCGCCCGCGGCCGCCATCCCGGCCACGTAGCGATCATCGTTCCAGACCCGATGGGAGCCGAAAGCGCCCTCCGCGCCGGTCGGGGCCGGTGCCCCAGTGACCACTAGGGTCCCTGGGTTGCGGCTCTTGATAGCGTTGTAGGCCCGCCGCAGCATGTCGGTGTAGCTTACGGGATTGATATGGCCGGTGGGCCACTCGCGATCGATGTTGGGCTCGTTCCAGACTTCGATCCCATCCGCTCCCAGGGCGGCCACTCCGCCCAGGAACTGGGCGAAGGCGTCGAAGTAACCCGGATTGGGGGCGCCCATCTGCTCCGGGAGACCTACAACCCCCAGGAGGATCTTAAAGCCGTTCGCATGGGCCTGCTGGATCAGCCCCGCGACGCTGCTCGGATCCTGGCCGGGGGACCAGCGGACCTGACGCTTGATCCAGGTCATGCCGGCGTAGCGCATCAAATCCGGCCGGGAGAAGCTGTCCACGTGGCCGCCCAGTTCGAAACCGCCGCCAATCGGGCGGGGGCGTGGCGTGTTCGTGGGGCGGGGCGTCGGGGTGGGTCCCGGCGTGGGGCTGGGCCCTGGCGTCCGGGTGGGACCCGGCGTCCGGGTAGGCCCCGGTGTGCGGGTCGGGGTAGGAGTGGGCATCGGGGTTCCGGTCGCCACCACGCCAGTGGTCTCTCCCTGCGCCTTCTCACTGGGGCCTGCCCGCAGGATCAGCGCAATACGGAAGGGACCGTTGACCTCCCCGGATGGGGCCCATTCCGCGCGTCCATCGATCAGCGGTCGGGTGATCTCGGCCACCACCTGGCCCTCCGGCCCAGTGATCCGCCAGACCCATTCCATCGCGGATAGGCCGGGGGCCTGGCCGCTCTGACGGTAGGTCTGCAACGCCTCGACGGTGCCCGGGGCCGTGCCGCCGCCCAGCAGCCCTCTCAATGTCAGCCCCCGCAGTCGATAGGTCTGAAGGAGGAAGAGCTGGCGATCGAGAAGGCCGGTGGTGGGCATCCAGACGGTGTGAATCTGGCCCGCCTCGTCGACATATTCGTAGCGATAGACGCCCGCCTCGGCCAGGAACTGAAGGTCCCGGGCGGTGGTGGAAGGGGCCAGCGTGAGGGTCATGCCCGCGGTAAGGGTCAGCGGCCCCGAGGGCTCCAGACGGCCCAGATGGGCGAGCGCTTCGTCAAAGGAAATGAGGCGCGCGCCGGAGGGGCCGAGATCCACTCCCAGGCCCGGCCCGACCAGCTGCAGCTGATATCGGTTCACCTGGCCGATCAGCCATCGCAGGCTTTGCTCGACCAGCCCACCCGGAATATACGCGGCGGGATCATCGGGGGCTTCCACGTAAAGGACATCCGCCAGGCGGCCCAGTTGCCGCCAATCGTAACCGTCGGTGAGGAAGCGCCCCCGTTCCCCTGGTAGCGGGAGAGGGGCAGCCACCGCCAGCACCTTCCCCTGCTCATGGAGGGCCTGGCTGAGCTGGCTGAGGAAGTCCAGGAAGGCGCGGGATTGTCCCGGTGGGAGGCCGCGGTAATCCACCAGGACGCCGTTGTAGTTGCGGACCTGGAGGATGTCCAGGATCTCCCGAATGTGCGCCTGATAGACCGCCGGATTGGCCAGCAGGGCAGCCAGGGCGGCTGTGTTGGGCGCTCCGCCTGGGAGATAGTTGCGCACCAGCAGCCACGTGACATACCGCCCCTGAGGATCCGGGGGCGGCAGAGCGTTCGCATCTCCCATCAGGCGGCCGCCCAGCCCCAGGGTCAATCCGGCCACGCTGACCTCATTCACCACCTCCAGCGCCCGGGCATCCGGCGCGATCCCGGCCTCCTGAATTGCGCCGAAGGCGGGAACAGGAATCTGAGCGGCTGTCACGATGACATAGCGAGGGGCTGCGCGGGTCTCGCCGCTCAGAAGCCCCAGGGATTCCTCCAGCTCACCGCCGATCCATGTCCATCCCTGTCCGGTCCAGCCCCAGAGATCGGCGATGGTCCAGGGCTCCAGACCGTCCGGGATATACACCGTCAGACGCAACGGCGTGCGGACCTCGCCGCAGAAGCGCAGCAAATAGTAAGGCCCGACCGGCCGCAGGGTCGGCGGCAGGCGGTTCAAGGCTTCCTGGAGGGAGGCGTCGGGTTCCGCCAGCGGCCAGACGGCCACCCTCACGCTCTGGGCGGGATCCGCCGGGGCAAGCTGGAAGGTGGGGCTCTGGAAGGGTTGCTGGGCGGTGACGGTTTCACAGGCGGCCTGGGTGGAGCGGATCATCCACAGGCCCATTCCCCCCAGCGCCAGGAGCATAACCACCCCGAATCCGAGGATCCAGGGCCAGGGGAAAGAACGTGTTCTCGGGCGTGGGAGCGCCATCCGATCTGCCCTCCTTATGCCGGAATCGGTTTCCTGGGATGGGACACAGTTAGTTTTATTTTATCGCAAGATGCACGGGGCTCGAAGAAGGCGGCCCGGCCTACGGGGGCGGGCTATAGGGCCCCCGATCTCGAATCCGCCACCCCGGATTGGATCCCCCGGCAGGATCACTGGCCCCCTTCCCGGACGCCCGCGGCTCGGGCTGGGGATCCGGCCGGCGGTGGCCCCTCCCTTGTCGCCGTGCGAATGGCGTGAGGGAGGATAGGAGGGAAAGACAAGCCCTGAATCCCTGGCAGGGAACGTTAAGATGGCAACGGAACAACCGGAATCGAACCTGGAGGATCCAGATCGCTCATAACGCCAAACACGCAGCGGAACCCTCCGTGCGTCGGACGGACTTATTGGCTGGGATCCCTCGGCGGATGAAGCTGCAGGTCCCTCAGGAACGCCTCCACCGCCTTTAGAAAGGGCTCGGGGCATTCCTCTTGTGGGACGTGCCCGCATTGTGGGATGATAACCAGCCGCCCATCGGGGATTTCCCTGGACAGGCGGATGCTGTGCTCAGGAGGCACGATCCGGTCGCTGTCTCCGGTGACCACCAGAACGGGCTTCTGGATCTCCGCCAGCCGCCTCTCCAGTCTCAGGGGGCGGCTGGCGCGAACAACCTCCCACAGGCCCCGATCCCAGTTCTCGGCCCGCAGGGGTCGGGTGTATCCTTCCTCGATCTCCGGCGTCAGCTTTGTCGGGTCATGCCAGGCGGAGCGGGCCAAGGTCAATCCCCAGTTTCGTATGGAGCGGACCAGAAGCGGGCCTAGGCGGCGCATCTGAGGAGTATCCAGAAGCGGACGTGCCCAGTCCGGCGCACCATTATCGATGTAAACCGCTGGGGCGATCAGCACGAGCGCCTCCACCCGCTCCGGATACTTCAATGTTGTTAGAAGGGCGATGGCCCCTCCGGCGGAGTTGCCGACCAGAACGGCCCGCTCGATCCCCAGCATGTCCATCAGCCTGACGGTCAAGTCTGTCTGGGCTTCGGGGCCGTATGGATTGGGGCCGGTCCAGCGCGTCGGCCGCTCTGTAAGGCCGAACCCGGGTCGATCGAAGGCGACGACGGTTCCCCAGTTCGACATGGGTTCGATGACGGCTCGCCAGGAGAACGTGCTGGCGGCGAAGCCGTGCAGGAGCACTATCCCCGGATGTCCAGAGCCGGAGATTTTGTAGTGGACGGTGAGGCCGTCGATCTGGATGAATCGGCTATCCGGGTCAGCCAGCTGCTCCGGCGGCACTGTCCCCGTCAGCGGGGGCACTGGTAGCAGCAGTGGACCGATCAGCAGCAGGGCCAGAAGCAAGCCCAGGGCGAAGACGGTTTTGCCGAGCCTGGAACGCATGGACACCTCAAATGCGAAGGGATACTTCCCCACCGACGGAGTGGGAGGTTGTGCCATGGCTTGCGCTTCCGCTCCGTGAACGGGCGATGCTGTCTTCGATGGCCTTGCCGGAAGTCGAGCTTCTGCTTTTGCGGGCGCTATCCGGGAGGAAACGCTCATGGCTCCCGCCCCGGGCGACGAGGCTCACGGCGTCGGAGCGGAGTGCGGTAAGGGGGGAGATCCAGGGTGATCACGGTCACCCGGGTCTCATCGCTCAGCCGCGCGGCGATCCGCGCGTCCAGATGTTCCAGCGGGGTCGCCGTAGTGATGACGGTGGGCGCGCTCGCCAGATAGCGATAGTTCAACAGCTGATACAGTTTCTCCCGCGCCCAGGGGGTGGCGCTCTCCGTCCCCAGGTCATCGAGCACCAGGAACGGCGCCAGTTTCACCTCGTCAAAACGCTGATCATAGGGTTGATCGCTCTTCGGGTGGAAAGCGGCCCGCAGCCAGTCGAGGAGATCGGGCACCCCCACGAAGAGGGCCGGGATCCCTCGGGAGGCAACGATATTGGCGATGGCGGCGGCCAGATGGGTCTTGCCGGAACCGTAAGGACCCGCCAGGACCAGCCAGCCGTGGGGGTCCTCGGCGTAGGCCCGTGCCATCCGGACCGCTTCCCGCAGATTGTCCCGCTCGCGGGGGGAGAGCTCCGGCCGATCCCGGAAGGTTTCGAAGGTCATCTCTCGCAGGAGAGGAAGGAGGTTCAGATCTGGCCCGGTGGAGGGCGTGCCCCGCCGGAAGTCCGGAGCCAGGATCGCCACGACCTCCACCAGGCGGGGATCCTGAAGCCGGGAGCGCAGGCGGGGCTCGAAGGCGTCCAGGGAGAGATTCGTCGTGATCACCGTCGGGAGCCGGGCGTTGTAGCGCCAGTCCAGGAGCTGGAACAGCTTCTCCTGGGCCCAGGGCGTGCTCTGCTGAGCGCCCAGGTCATCCAGGATCAGCACAGGGGCATCCCGGAGCTCCCAGAACCGCTCCTCATAGGAGCTTTCGGCCTCCGGGTGGAACGTCGCCCGCAGCTCGTCCAGGAGATCCGGCACATTGATGAAAAGGGCAGGCACCCCTCGTTCTAGGAGGCGGTGGGCGATGGCCGCGGCCAGGTGAGTTTTGCCGCATCCGGTCCCGCCCCGCAGCACCAGCCATCCCTCCGGGCGCTCGGCGAAGGCACGCGCCCGTTCCCAGGCCCGCCGCACGCTTCGAGCCTGATCCGCAGGTAACCCCAGCCCATCCGGGAGGAAGGTCTCAAAGCGTTTGTCCTGAAGCACCCGCAGGGGGCTGGCGGAGCGGAGCCGCTGACGGAGCTCCGCCGCCTGTCGCTCGGCCTGACACGCGCAGGGCACCGCCCGGCCGAACAGCGGATGGCCGGGGGGCACATCGTAGGAGACATACCCCAGCCCCCCACAGTAGGGGCAGGCCTCTGTGCCTGCCCCAGAATAAGCCCCCGTGCCTGCCTCGGAGTCGGTCTCCGTGCCTCCTCCGATCGCGTCCGTGGGCGCCCTGACGGCCTCCACGTCGGCCCCGGCCTGGGGGATCGCTTCCGCACTGATCGATCCTGGGGCCGACGATGGGGAGCGGGAGGCCCCCTCTTCTTGCCCCCGCTGTTTCGGGGGCTTTCCCTCAGCGCTGAAGCTTTTTCCATGACTCGACAACACGTCGCCGATGCGTTTCATCCACCCCTCCGGTGTCCCGGCCTTCCGCGGCCCAGCGTTCCAGGATCCGACGGACATAGGACCAGCGGCGGACGTTGCGGGAGACGGCGATCCGGATGGCCTCCTCGATCCATTCCGCCGGATACGTCCGCACGGCCTCCTCCAGCTCCTGAGCGATCAGCGGGGTCAGCAGCCCGATGTTTTGCTCATAGAGAGCGAAGAGATTCGGGCGATCAGCCACCAGCACCGCCGACTCCCCGAGATCCAAGCTGGCGGGGCGGGCCCCTCGCCGGATCGCTTCATAGGCCATACGGCCGCGGGCGGTGTTGAGGAAATAGAGATCATCGGACCGTCCATCTTCCTCCAGACGGACATGCAGGAGGGTTCCTCGAGCCACGGCCCGATTCAGGCCCTCCCGGATCTCCGCCACTGAGAGCACGGTGGTGAGGGCGGGATCCGCCTCCAGTTCCGATCGCCGGACGTAGCGCAACGGCCCGCTTCGGTGGGCCAGGTGGTAAAAGCAGGTGAGGGTGACCCTGAGCTCCCCGGGATGATCGATTTGCGGAAGGAGTTCCGTGAAGAACGTTTCCGGGATCGGCACCGTGCGAACCCTGCCCGATGGAAAGCCGGAGAACGGTTTTTTCTCCCTTCGGGTTTTCACAGCCGGATCTCCTGCTTGTGCAGATCGATGAACTGGGCCTGGGAAGGCCGGAAATATAGTTCGATCGTTCCGATGGGGCCGTTCCGGTGTTTGGCCACGATGATCTCCGCGATGTTCTTGCGGTCCGTGTCCGGATTATAGATCTCGTCCCGATAGATGAAGATCACGACGTCCGAATCCTGCTCGATGCTGCCGCTTTCGCGAAGATCCGCCAGCATCGGCCGCTTGTCGTGACGCTGCTCGACGGCGCGGGAGAGCTGGGAGGCCGCCACCACGGGGATGTTCAGTTCCCGGGCCAGGCTCTTCAGCGCCCGGGAGATGTAAGAGATCTCCTGCACCCGGTTCTCCGCCCGGACGTCAGCGGTCATCAGCTGAAGGTAGTCTACAATCAGCATATCCAATCCGTGCTCGGCGTAGAGCCGGCGCGCCTTCGCCCGCAGCTGCATGGCGGAGATGGCCGGCGTGTCATCGATCCAGATGGGCAGCTCCGATAGCGTGCTCACCGCGTGCACGAAGCGGGGCCATTCATCCTCCCGGAGCTCCCCCAGACGCAGGCGCTGGCCCTCGATCCCGGTCTCCTGGGCCACTAGGCGATGGACCACCTGCTCGGCGGACATCTCCAGAGAGAAGATGGCAACCCGCTGGCGATAGCGCTTGGCGGCGTTCAGGGCGAAGGAGAGCAGCAAGGAGGTTTTCCCCACCCCCGGCCGGGCGGCCACGGTCACCAGATCCGAGCGCTGCAGGCCCCCCAGCAGCCGGTCCAGATCCCGAAACCCGGTGGGGATCCCCAGGGGTTCCCCGCGATGCTCATATAGATACTCAATGTGCTCGTAATATGTTCGCAGAAGATCCCGGATGGACTGAACATCGCGGATCAGACGGCGCTGGGCCACGGCGAAGAGGGCAGCCTCCGCGCGATCCAGCAGTTCATCCACATCGCTGTAGGAATCCTCATAGGCCATCCGGGCGATCTGGGTGGCGGCCTCCAGCAGGCGCCGGCGGATCGAATCCCGCTCCACCCGGCGAGCGTAATCCATCGCGTGCACGGTGGCGGGCACGCGAGCCGCCAGGCCGATCAAAAACCCCCGCCCGCCGACTTCCTGAAGGCGCCCCTGGCGTTCCAGTTCATCGGCTACGGTGACCGGATCGATCGCCTCCCGGCGATCGTGCAAGGCCAGATAGGCCTCCCAGATCCAGCGATGCTTCTCCAGGAAAAAATCCTCCGGCCGCAGCATGGCCGCCAGCGTATGCATCAATTCCGGGTCCAGGAGCACAGCGCCCAGGACGGCCTCTTCCACCTCCAGGTTATGAGGCGCCAGGGGGACCTGTTCCACCCGCTCGAGATCTGGCATCCGCCATGCCTCCTTGCAGGATTTCAGTCCATCATAGCAGGAATTGAGCCGTTTCAGCCCGGCGGAAGATCCCCTCGCCCCTTCCCTTCTCTCCGGGTGGAGGAGGGGCCGATCCGCCCCCTCACGCCGTAAAGCATCATCCTGGCTGCTTAATGTTTTGTCCATCTTTCATTTGGGAGTTCTCGGGGGCGGGGCGTGGGGCCGGGGGCCCCCCCCCACCCCCCCCCCGCGAGGGTTTGTAGACCCACCCCCCGGCCCCG
>NZ_JANWXB010000135.1 GCF_025055495.1 Thermoflexus sp.
TACGACCTGTCCCGCCGCTCCACGATCACTGTCTGCCTCTCCAGATCCACCCACCAGATCTCCGGAATCCCCACTTCGCGATAGGCCGCCCGCTTCTCCCCCAGATCATAGTCCCGCGTGGACTCCGAGAGGATCTCGATCGCCAGATCCGGGGGACCCTCCACCTCCTTCGGGCCCACCCGCCCCACCTCCCGCACCACCATCACATCCGGCGCAAACCGCCGCGTGCCCACCCGAAAGAGCGCATTCCCACCTAGAACACGGCCGGGCGGATGGCTATCCACATGAAATTTCAATAGCGTGGCAAGAAAGATCTGTCGGTCCTCATGACGGACGCTTGCGGGCGAGTGCACCATCATCATCCCATCGAGGTATTCCGCTTTGAGATCCTCATCGGCCAGCGCTTCGAACTCCGCCTCGCTCACCCCATACAGGCGAAGCAGATACGGATGAAGGGGTTCAACCTCCACCTGAACGCGTGCGCCCACGCCAATCCCCATCCGGAACCTCCGGTCATTTGGCCAGCCAACCACGGTTGAACTCCTCGATGGCCCGCCGCAGCTTCTCCTCGGTCTCCTTCGTGATCTCCTTCCGTTCAGCGATATCGCGGCCGACCTCCGGGTAATTCGTGGCCATAAACCGCAGGAACTCCTTCTCCCACTGACGCACCTTCTCCACCGGGATCGCGTCCAGATAGCCGTTCGTCCCGGCGAAGATCACCATCACCTGCTCCTCGAGAGGCATCGGCTCGTATTGAGGCTGCTTCAGAACTTCGGTCAGCCGCTTGCCCCGCTCGATGATCGCCAGGGTGGTCTTATCCAGATCGGATCCGAATTGCACGAAGGCGGCCAGTTCCCGGAACTGGGCCATCTCCAGGCGCAGCCGTCCGGCCACCTGCTTCATGGCCTTCGTCTGGGCGGCGCCGCCCACCCGGGAAACCGAGATCCCCACGTTGATCGCCGGGCGGATGCCCGCGTTGAAGAGATCCGTCTCCAGGTAAATCTGCCCGTCCGTAATCGAGATCACGTTGGTCGGGATGTAAGCGGAAACGTCTCCTAATTGCGTCTCCACGATGGGCAGTGCCGTCAGGCTCCCGCCCGATCCTTTCACTTTCAGGATCTTCAGGTTCTCCTTATCCGGGCGCGCCTCCAGCGCCTTCATGGCCTCCTTGTAGCCAAGGGGGCCCGTGTAAACCTTCCCGTCGATCCCCTCTTTGGCGTCCTCCGGCGCGTCCTGGGGGACAATAATGTATTTGTTCGCCAGACGGGCCGCTCGCTCCAGCAGACGGGAGTGAAGATAAAAGATGTCGCCTGGATAGGCCTCCCGGCCGGGGGGACGCCGGAGCAGCAAAGAGACCTGACGGTAAGCCCAGGCATGCTTGGTGAGGTCGTCGTAGACGATCAGGGCATCGTTGACCAGCTGCCCATCGATGATCACGCCGTTCTCCATCACCTCCTCCCCCATCGCACAGCCCGCGTAGGGGGCAATGTATTGCAGCGCCGCGGGATCGGAGGCGGTGGCCGCCACCACGATGGTGTAATCCATTGCACCATAGCGCTCCAGGGTGGCCACCAGACGGGCAACCTGAGACCGCTTCTGGCCGATGTCCACATAGATGCAGACCATCCCCTTCCCTTTTTGGTTGATGATGGTATCCACTGCGATGGCCGTCTTACCGGTCTGGCGGTCACCGATGATCAGCTCCCGCTGGCCACGGCCGATGGGGATCATGGCGTCGATGGGCTTGATGCCCGTCTGCACCGGCGTGTCCACGTCCTGGCGCTTGGTCACCCCTGGGGCGATCCGCTCAATCGGACGGTAACGATCCGTCACGATCGGCCCCTTGCCGTCCAGGGGGCGCCCCAAGGGATCCACCACCCGGCCCAGCAGCGCCTGGCCCACCGGCACAGAGGCGATCCGGCCGGTTCCACGAACCTTCATTCCCTGACGAATTCCACTGAAATCCCCCAGGATGATCACCCCGACGTTGTCCCGCTCCAGGTTGAAGGCAATCCCGATCACCCCGTTCTCGAACTCCACCAGCTCGCTGGCCATTACGTTGCTGAGGCCCGAGCACCGGGCGATGCCATCCCCCGCCTCGATGACCTCGCCGATTTCGGCCACCTCCACTCCAGGGGTATAGGCTTCGATCCGCTGCTGCAGGGAAGCGATCAGCTCATGCCAGGCATCTGTCCGATCCGCCATCGCTCACCTCGCCGATTAGGAATAGGAGTCGCGCAGTTGATCTCTGGAACGGCACAACCTCTTGTTTAAGTCCCCCGCCCGCGCTGAGCAAGCGCCTTCCTTCACGAAAGGATCGACGAATTTGTGCGAAGGGGGAGATTTGCACCCCAGAGTTTCAAAGGGCCGGAGCGCCCTTACCGGTTCCACCCTCATCGACCCGGATGAGGCGATCGGAGAATTCGCCCAGGGTCCAGGTGAAAAGCGTCACGCAGGTTATTATAGCGGAGATTCTCATGGCTTCAAACGGGCGACGGTCTCCGCATCCAGACGCTGGACCAGGGCGGTGACCAAGGCGATGGCCCGCTCCACGTCCTCCCGATGGACGATGGCGCCGTGGCTATGGATATGCCGGGCCGGAACGCCGATGACCAAGGTTGGAACTCCACCTTTATGGAGATGGATCACGCCGCCGTCGGTAGCCCCACCCTCGATCACAGAGAACTGAATGGGGATCCCCAGGGATTGCGCGGTCTCCACCGCGAGATCTCGCAGCCGGAGGTTGGGGATCATCCGCGCGTCGTAGACGACGATGGTAGGTCCTCCGCCGAGTTTCACCGGGGATTCTTCCGGCTTGATCCCGGGCACATCCCCGGCGATGTCGGATTCCAGGATCAGGGCTACCTCCGGGTTGACCTTCTCCACGCTCGTTGCGGCCCCTCGCAAGCCAACCTCCTCCTGCACAGTGGCCACCCCATACACCGTATTGGGGTGGCCCTCCTGGGCCAGACGGCGCATGACCTCCACCAGCACCGCGCAACCGACCCGGTCATCGAACGCCTTCGCCAAATAGGTCCGGCCATTGGCCAGAATCTGGAATGGCGCCAGGGGGACGATGGGATCGCCCACCCGCACGCCTGCCTCTTCCACTTCCTTCGCAGAGGTTGCGCCGATATCGATATACATGTCCTTTTTCTCAACAACCTTCTTTCGCTCATCCGAAGGAAGCAGATGGGGCGGCTTGGCGCCGATCACCCCGATGACATCTCCCTTGTGAGTTTTAATGACCACTCGCTGGCCCAGAAGGACTTGATCGAACCATCCGCCCAGCGCGGTAAAGCGGATAAAGCCTTCGGGGGTGATGTGCTTGACCATGAAGCCGATCTCATCCATATGTGCAGCGAGCATCACCCGGGGTCCGCCCTCACCCCGCCGGCAAATCAGGCTGCCGATATTGTCCTGCTCCACCTCCCCCAGGCCCTCCAGAAGCCTGCGCATCACCTCCCGGATTTCGGTTTCGTAGCCAGGGACGCCATGAGCTTCCGTCAGGGTTTTGAGCAACATGGCTAGCTCATCCATGGGCATGCTCTCCAGGAATAGGTTTGCATGATTCCTTGTGGTTGCCCCATTGCAAACTTGGGGTTTGGGGTGGCAGGGCGAACGGCTTCGCTGCTCACCCTTCCACCCCAGCTTTTCTTACCCCCTTCCCACGCTGCTTCGCAGCGTGGGAAGGGGCAGTCCCGAATCCCCAGCAGGGAGCGCTAAAATGGCGACAGAGCACGTTCCTTATTTTCAGAAACGGTAGTTGTGCCGTTCGCTTCCTACAGCATGGGAGATCGAGAACCGCTCATGATCCCATCGCCCGTCTATGGCCATTAGACCGTAACGTTCTGGATGCTGCCCCTGAACCACCCGGAACACATAAGCGCGATCATGATAATCAAACATCTCAGCGTCTCGCTCATCGGTCGCGGATACTGAGATCAGGTAAGTTCCCTCCAGAAGAGGGAGAGAGGGGATCGTATAGATGATCTCTCCTTCCCCATCCACCCAGGGGATTTCGAAACCGGAGAACGCCGTATTGGGGCCGCAAATGTGAACTCCATCGTGACGGTAAACGGCTAGACCGAAGATGGGTCTCTCGATTCGCTCTGAAGCTCGATAACGCAGGCGGATGCGCACTGTTTCGCCGGTCTCAAACTGATAACGCTCTATCCCAGCTGCATCCTCCAGATAGACGCGCTCAATCCGCAGGCGACCGCTTCCCCAGCGTGGGAAAGCGCCCCCCTGGTTGTGCGCCACCAAGGCTCGCTCGTCGCGACGGCGGACATCAGCCAGATAGGCTTGCACAACCTCTGCGGGCACTCCTTCCATCCGGATCCGACCGTGATCGAACCATAATGCCCGATGACACAGGCGCTGAACCGCGTTCAGGTCATGCGAGACCAGAAGGACCGTCACCCCTGAACGTTGAAGGGCGGACAAATGATCCAGGCACTTCTGCTGAAAAGCGGCGTCGCCCACTGCCAGCACCTCATCCACCAACAGGATTTCCGCATCCAGATACACCGATACGGCAAAGGCCAAGCGGACATACATCCCCGACGAGTAATGCTTCACCGGGACATCGATGTAATCCTCCAACTCGGCGAAGGCCACAATAGCGTCCAGACGACGGACCATCTCCCGACGGGGAATGCCCAGGAAGGCCCCGCTCAAAAAGATGTTCTCTCGACCCGTCAGCTCGGGGTGGAAGCCGATCCCCAGTTCGAGCAAAGCCGCTACACGACCGCGAACCACCACCTGCCCGGACGTGGGCTCCAGGACGCGAGCGGCCAGCTTGAGGACGGTGCTTTTGCCCGCCCCGTTCGGCCCGATAAGGCCTACGGTTTCCCCAGGTTGAATTTCAAAGGAAACATCCCGTAACGCCCAGAAGGTCTCTGCAGGCCGTCGCCGCCAGAGCCTCCAGCCCTCAACGAAGAGTTCATGGAACGAACGGGGGCGCTGGCGATGCGCATGAAAACGCTTGGAAACTCGATCGAAGCGGATCATCTCTCTGCCGGCCTTCAGGGTTTTAAAGGCTTCTTTGGAGGCAGAGCGAAGCGCCCGGCTCCGCCTCCAAGGCCCCCGAGAAAGCAAACGGTGTAACCCCTACCTCAATTCATAATCGATCAAAGCACTACGAATTACGCTCCGGGTCTCCTCCTGGGCTTTGAGCGGCGAGGCGCTCATGCTCGAACTCCCATGCGGGCGGCGACGATCTCGGCGATTTCCTCCGGATGACGGGCGACCGGGATGCCGACGCTTTCCAGCTTGGCGATCTTATCCGCCGCGGAGCCCGTCCCCCCTTCAATGATCGCGCCCGCGTGACCCATCCGTTTGCCCGGAGGAGCCGTCCGCCCCGCAATGAACGCGGTCACCGGCTTGCTCATGCGGGTGGCGATGAACTCCGCCGCCCGCTCCTCCTCCGTGCCGCCGATCTCGCCGATCAGCACCACATGTTCAGTCTGAGGATCCTCCTCAAACATCGCCAGGACCTCCACGAAATTGGTCCCAGGGATAGGGTCGCCGCCGATGCCCACACAGGTGCTCTGGCCGATCCCGCGCTGGCTCAGCGCGGCGATCACCTCATAGGTGAGGGTTCCGGAGCGGGACACGATCCCCACCGGCCCCGGTCGGGTGATGTGACCTGGGATAATGCCCACCTTGCTCTCCCCAGGGGTGATCAGACCCGGGCCGTTCGGGCCGATGAGACGCACCCCCTTGCGATCCAGATACGCCCGCACTCGGATCATATCCTGGACCGGGATACCTTCGGTGATGCATACGATTAAGGGGATCCCGGCATCGGCAGCTTCGAGGATCGCATCCGGAGCGAACCGCGCAGGGACGAAGATCACCGAGCAATTTGCCCCGGTGGCTTCCACCGCTTCCTGCACCGTATCGAAGACCGGCACCCCCAGGATCCACTGCCCTCCTTTACCTGGGGTTACCCCCGCCACCACCTGCGTGCCGTATTCCAGCATCTGCTGGGTGTGAAACTGGCCCTCCCGGCCAGTGATTCCCTGCACCACCACGCGGGTGTTCCGGTTGATCAGGATGCTCATAGGGTCCGCTCCTCCGGTGATCATCCATTGGGCATTATGCCATTCTTTACGTGAGACGCGGGATCCTGCCCTACCGGGCGCCCCGCCATCGCGCTGGGACGGCGAGGCCGTTTGTCTCACCTGACCCGCCACCCTGCTTAACGCGGCCAGATCTTTCGACCTTCACGCATAGCGATCCAAACAAGGGAGCCGGGCTGCGCATGGCGCAGATCCGCTTGAGCCTGCCTCCACCAATCTCGCCATCGATTCATCCGGGTCTCCCGTTCCGCCGTCGTCACTCCGCGCGGCCCCCATCGCCCGCCAGGCGCACGGCCAGCTGAGCCGCTTCCACCAGCGTGGTCGCCGTGTGCAGGGCTACACCCTGAGCTCCCTGGAGGATAGCCCGTCCCTCTTCTTCATTCGTGCCCACCAAGCGAACGACCACCGGCACCCGCGGGCGGACCATCTCAAAGGCCGCAAGCATCCCTCGCGCGACCTCATCACAACGGGTGATGCCGCCGAAGATGTTGATCAGCACCGCTTTCACATTCGGGTCGGAAAGGATCAGGCGCATCGCGGCCGCCACCCGTTCTGCGCTCGCCCCGCCCCCGATGTCCAGGAAGTTGGCCGGATAGCCGCCGTAAAGCTGAATAATGTCCATGGTCGCCATCGCCAGGCCAGCGCCGTTAACCATGCACCCGATGTTCCCATCAAGCTGCACGTAGCTGATCCCGTATTTCCGGGCCTCCCGCTCCGTTTGGGTCTCCTCGTCCTCATCCCGCATGGCCGCCAGTTCCGGATGCCGGAACAGCGCGTTGTCGTCGATGATCACCTTGCCGTCCAGGGCCAGCAGCGCCGGCCCTGGCACCACCGCCAGCGGATTGATCTCCGCTAAGGTGGCATCGTTTTCTTCAAAACAACGGTAAAGGCCGAGGGCGATCTGGGCGAAGGAGGTCCAGAGGGCGCGATCCAGACCCATCCCGGCAGCCAGGGTTCGGGCCTGGTATTCTCGCAGGCCAAGCTCGGGTTCAATCATCACCCGGACGATTTTCTCCGGAGTGGTCCGAGCCACCTCTTCTATATCTACGCCCCCAGCCGATGAGGCCATGGCCACCACCCGGCGTCGGGCGCGGTCGATGACCAGGCCCAGATACAGCTCCGCCTGGATCTCCGCGGCCTCGTCCACGAGGACGCGACGCACCGGCAGGCCCTTCAGGGTCATGCTCAGGATCTGCTCAGCGATCTGCTCCGCCTCCTCTGGAGTGCGGGCCAGCCGGATCCCCCCCGCCTTCCCCCGCCCGCCCACGAGGACCGGGGCCTTCACCACCACCGGCGTTCCCAATTCCTTGGCGACGGCGCGGGCCTCCTCCGGGCTGGTCGCCACCTTCCCCCGCGGGATGGGGATGCCGTATCGGGCGAAAAGCTGTTTGGATTGGAATTCATGGAGCTTCATAATGTTCCCTCCCCAGGCGCTTCATCATGAGGTCTTGAGTTCAGCAAATCGATCTTTGCATAATCAGCTGAGGGATGGCCTCACCCCTTTCTTCACCTTCGGCGGCCCTCCTGGCCCAGAAAAGCCCTTTCGCACTGATTACATAACAAGTCTAAACGGAAGAGGGAATGCCTCCGGAAGGCGCTG
>NZ_JANWXB010000136.1 GCF_025055495.1 Thermoflexus sp.
GGAGATGGTGATGCCGGGGGACAATGTGAACCTGCGGGTGAAGCTGATTGCGCCGGTGGCGATCGAGGAGGGGCTGCGGTTTGCCATCCGGGAAGGCGGGCTGACGGTGGGCGCCGGCGTCGTCACCCGCATCCTGGATTAGCGAAGCAGGCTCCCCTGGGCGGTGGGGAGAGGGAGCGTCCCGCAATGGTCCCAGCGGTGTAACTCCTCTCCCTGATCAAGGGCCTGTTCGGAAGGGTGGTAGGCCAACTCGAACAGCCTGCCCACCCGAAATCTTTTTTTCGTTATGATCTCAGAAATAGTGGTGAGGCCTATGGCCAAGCAGCGATTGCGCATCCGTTTGAAGGCATACGATCACCGGATCCTGGACGAATCCGCGCGCCGCATTGTGGAGGTGGCGGAGCGCACCGGCGCGCGGGTCATCGGCCCGATCCCGCTCCCCACGAAGCGGGAGCGGTTCACCGTGATCCGTTCGCCGTTTATCGATAAGGACTCCCAGGAGCACTTTGAGATCCGCACCCACAAGCGGCTGATCGATGTCCTGGATCCAGATCCAAAGACCATCGATCAACTGATGCGCCTGAACCTGCCGGCTGGTGTGGATATTGAGATCAAGATCTAATCGACTCCTCGCATCATCAGGCGGAGGTCCGCCCTGGCCGGTGGTCACTCCAGCCAACAGGGACGATTTTTCCCAACAGAATTTTTTCGTGGGATGCGGATCGCTTTCTGCGGCCCGCACGCCGCGAAAAGGGGATGATGGGCTGGAACAGGCGACCAGTCCCCACCGGAGGGTTAGAGGATGAAGAGCTTGCTGGCTCGCAAGATTGGGATGACTCAAATGTTTAATGAGCAGGGTGAGGTGGTTCCGGTGACCGTCCTCCGGGCTGGGCCCTGCTATGTGACGCAGTTGCGAACGCCCGAGCGGGATGGCTATGCGGCGATCCAACTGGGCTTTGAGGAAACAAAGCCTCGGCGGCTGACCCAGGGTGAGTTGGGCCATCTGCTCAAGCGAAATCTTCCTCCGCTTCGGGTGCTGCGGGAGATCCGCCTCCCGGGTCCGGAGGCTCTGGCCTCCTACCGCGAAGGACAGGTGTTAACCGTCTCGATCTTCTCGCCCGGGGAGCGAGTGGATGTCACCGGATGGTCTAAGGGGCGTGGCTTTGCGGGAGGGATCAAACGCCATGGCTTCGCCCGGCAGGCGAAGACCCACGGTCAGTCGGACCGCCACCGGGCGCCCGGGTCGATCGGGACGAACACCGATCCCGGCCGCGTGGTGAAAGGGAAGCGCATGGCCGGCCACTACGGGAACGAGCGGGTAACGGTCCGGAATCTCCAGGTGGTCTGGGTGGATCCGGAGCGCCATCTAATCGCCCTGAAAGGGGCTATCCCGGGCCCCCGAGGCGGCTTAGTAATGATTCGACAGGCCAAACGGCCTTACTGAGCTGATAAGATGTCCGCCGGAATCCTGGGAGAGGCTCGTGCTTCGTTTCATGATGTTTGGGGGATATGGGGTCGCCCCCTGCACCCTGAAGATCTCGGTTTCGCCCGCCGAACACACGGACTGAAGCTCAAAATCCTATCGAAATGAAGCACCGGATTTCGCCCAGATAACTCTTGAGGCGGGGCTGCTGAAAGCGGTCCTGACCTTCCAGAAAAGGTGTTCAAGGCGTTCGGGGATCCGTGCAAGGAGGCATGGCGATGCGTGTTCCGGTCTGGAATATGGAAGGACAGCAGGTAGGGGAGATCGAGCTGCGACCGGAGGTGTTTGAAGCTCCCATTCATATCCCGTTGATGCATCAGGCGCTCATCCGGCAGCTGGCCAACGCCCGTCTGGGAACCCACAAGACGAAAACGCGGGGGGAGGTGCACTATAGCAGCCGCAAGATGTGGCCACAGAAACATACCGGGCGGGCCCGTCAGGGGAGCCGGGATGCGCCTCACTGGTATCACGGTGGGGTGGTATTCGGGCCGCGGCCGCGCAGTTACGAGCAGAAGATGCCGAAGAAGATGCGCCGCGCGGCGTTGCGTTCCGCCCTCTCCGTGAAGGCCAAGGAGGGCCAGATCTTGGTGTTGGATCGCCTGGAGCTGCCAGAGCCCCGGACCAAGCTGATGAAGGAAATCCTGGATCGGTTGCCGATCGGCCGAAGTGCGCTGATCTTGCTGGCTGGCCCGAACGAGAACGTGAAGCGGGCGATGCGGAATTTGCCGAATGTGGCCTATCTTCATGCCATGTGTTTGAACATCCGGGATCTCTTCAGGTATGAGACCCTGATTATCCCCCGGGACGCCCTGGCCGTTATCGAGGATTGGCTGACGCGTCCTGTGGTTCGCAAGAAGTTCGTGCTGCCTTCGACGGAGGCGGCGTTGAAGGCTGGATAAAGAGTCCTGAGCGGGGGATGGGGAAATGAACCTGTATGAAGTGATCAAGCGGCCGGTGATCACTGAGAAGACCACCCGGCTTAAGGAAGCGAACCAGTATGTATTTGAGGTGGATCCGCGGGCGAACTGCCATCAGATCCGGGAGGCGGTGGAAAAGATTTTCAACGTCCGTGTTCTGGATGTGCGAATCATGAATGTCCCGGCCAAACGACGACGGGACTGGCGGGCGCGGATCCTCAGCAGCAAACCCAAGCAGGTGGTGCGCCGCCCGAGCTGGAAGAAGGCGATCGTCAAAATCGCCCCGGGCCAGCGCATCGATATCTTCGAGGTATAAGCGCCCGTAGAGTCCTGAGCAAAGTGCCGCGTCGAGCTCATGCAGGGGCCAGATCCTATCGTTTGCGCATTGCGAAGCTTCTGAGAATCGGGCCCCGGTTTCACGGCCTGGCTCCTGCGGATTCGTTCGACGTGGAGGGATCCCAGCGGCTTGGGAGGAAGACCGATGGGCATCAAGGTCTACAAGTCGACAACGCCCGGTCGCCGCAATGCGACCGGTTATACCTTTGAGGAAATCACAAGGGACGAGCCGGAGAAATCCCTGGTTGTTCCTTTGAAAAAGCATGCGGGGCGGAATTTTCAGGGGCGGATCACCGTCCGCCATCGGGGCGGTGGGCATAAGCGGCTTTACCGCCTCATCGACTTCAGGCGGCGGGATAAGGAGGGCATTCCGGCGAAAGTGGTCAGCATTGAATACGATCCGAACCGCACGGCCCGCATCGCGCTGTTGCAATACGCGGATGGAGAGAAACGTTACATCCTGGCCCCTCTGGGCCTGCAGGTCGGGGATATCGTGATGAACGGGCCTGAGGCGGAGATCAAGGTCGGCAACGCTCTGCCGCTGGCCAACATCCCGGTGGGGACCCTGGTGCACAACGTGGAACTGTATCCGGGGCACGGTGGCCAGATCGCCCGGGCGGCAGGCGCGGTGGCCCAGATCCTCGGCAAGGAAGAGGGATACGCCATCCTGCGGCTGCCCTCGGGGGAGATCCGGAAGGTCCGCCTGGAGTGCTACGCGACCATCGGACAGGTGGGGAACCTGGAACACGCCAACATCCGGCTGGGCAAGGCGGGCCGCAAGCGCTGGCTGGGCATCCGCCCAACGGTGCGCGGTTCGGCGATGTCGCCCCGGGATCACCCGCATGGAGGCGGTGAGGGCCGGGCGCCGATCGGCCTGCCTTATCCGAAGACGCCCTGGGGCAAGCACACGCTGGGCAAGAAAACCCGGCGTAATAAGGCCACCGATCAATATATCGTCCAGCGTCGCCAAAAGAAGAAACGAGGATAAGATTCTTGTGGCGGCGGATGGGGCTGCGGATTGGGTGAGAGGTGCAAGACGGCCGGAGGCGGCTTCGCCCCTCCCCACAGAACGAAATCCAGGGGGAGGGGCTATCGGTGTAGCACCTCCCCCCGTCCGCAGTAAAGCACTACCTGAAGTGGCATCCAATCGCATAAAAGGGGTGACTGGGGATGGGACGTTCGTTGAAGAAAGGTCCGTATTGCGATCCCAAGTTGTTGAAGAAGATCGAAGAGCTGAACCGTCGGGGCGAGAAGCGGGTCATCCGCACCTGGTCCCGTGCTTCAGTGATCTTCCCGCAGATGGTGGGGCATACGATTGCTGTCCATGATGGGCGGCGCCATGTGCCGATTTACATCACGGAGCAGATGGTTGGGCACCGTCTGGGGGAGTTCGCCCCAACGCGGACCTATCGCGGTCACACGGTCAAGGAAAAGAAGACCGGGGTCAGGTAGCGCAGTTTGTTGTCCGCTCCCCAGAGCCGGAGGATGGTCCTATCCAGCCTCAGAAACCCCGTGGTTCACGGGGCCCGGGGGATGAGGGAGGAAGGGCTCCCGTCGACTCCTTCGGCATGGGCCAACGGTGCAAGTCCGGTTTGTATATCAAAGAAGAAAAACTTTTGAAACCGATGGGGGATTCCAATGGCGAATCGGGTTCGGGCAGTAGCCCGTTATATCCGGATCTCGCCTTATAAGGCGCGCCTGGTCTGTAACTTGGTCAGGGGAATGCGGGCCGAAGATGCGTTGAGCGTGCTGCGTTTCACGCCTAAAAAGGCGGCGCGCTATGTCGAGAAACTGATCCGCTCGGCGATGGCCAACGCGGAGAACAACTACGGCCTCTCGCCCGCGGACCTCTATGTGGTGGATATTCGGGCTGACGACGGGCCTCGATATAAGCGGGTCCGTTTCGCTGCCCGGGGCCGGGTCCGTCCTATCCTGAAGCGGACCACCCATCTTACGGTGGTCCTGGAGGAGCGAGCGGCCTGAGCATGCGGCGCGGATTGAGAAACTGGATCCACTGCGCACGAGGAGGTGATCTTGGGTCGAAAAGTTCAGCCGATCGGTCTTCGTCTGGGGATCACGAAGAACTGGCTCGCCCGCTGGTATGCCGAGGGCCGGGAGTATGTGGAGCTGCTCCATGAAGACCTGAAGATCCGGCAATTTGTAAAGGAGCAGCTTAAAGAGGCGGGGATCGCTCGGATTGAGATCGAGCGATTTCCTAAGCAGGTTAATCTTTATATTCACGCGGCCCGTCCCGGCATTGTGATCGGTCGACGAGGTCTGGGGATCAAGCAGCTGCGCCAGGCCATCGAGGAGATGACTGGCAAGAAGGCGCGGGTGGAGATCGTGGAGGTCCCCAAGCCGGAACTCGAGGCGGCCATTGTGGCCGAGAGCATCGCCCAGCAGATCGAGAAGCGGGTCAGCCATGCTCGGGCCATGAAGCGGGCGATCCAGCAGGCCATGCGCGCCGGCGCCAGGGGGATCCGGATCACGGTCTCGGGCCGTCTGGGAGGAGCGGAGATGGCCCGCACGGAGACGCTGATGGAAGGCCGGGTTCCGCGCCATACGTTGCGGGCGGATATCGATTACGCCCTGGCGGAAGCGCTTACCAAGTGGGGGAAGATCGGCATCAAGGTCTGGATTTACCGCGGGGATACGGAGCCGGGGGCCTACGTTCAGCAGACCGCCGAGATGGTCGCCCGGGTGACATCGGCGCAACGAGGAGGTTAAGCGATGTTGATGCCGAAGCGGGTCAAATACCGCAAGCAGATGCGGGGGCGCATGAAGGGCAAGGAGAGCCGGGGGGTGGAACTGGTCTTTGGAGAATATGGCCTCCAGGCCCTGGAACCGTGCTGGTTGACCGCCCGGCAGATCGAGGCGGCCCGCCGCGCCATCGTCCGGTTCCTCCGTCAGCGCGGGAAATACTGGATCCGGGTTTTCCCGGATAAGCCAGTGACCCGTAAGCCCGCCGAAACCCGGATGGGGAAAGGCAAGGGGAATGTGGATCACTGGGTGGCCGTGGTGCGGCCCGGACGTATCATCTTTGAGATCGGTGGGGTGGGCGCTGACATCGCTCACGAGGCGTTGCGGCAGGCTTCCTATAAGCTGCCGATTCGAACTCAGATCATTACCGCAGAGGAACAGCAGGTCGGATAGCCCGGGAAAGGCGTCCGTCCCTGGCTCATGCTGGATGCTCAGGGGAGGCTTTTTCTTCCCGTTCTTCACAGCCCTGGGCGTCATGGATAAGGTGGGAATCCGGGCCTCCGACGGAGAGGCCAGCTGCGCGCAGGCCCTCTCCCCAAATGCAACATACGGATCGCCGAGGATGTTTTTCCTAATTGCCAGACATTCAGCAGGGAGGGAACTGTGGCCCTTCGTCCTGAGGAAATACGCAACTGGTCCGATGACGAGCTTCGAAATCGACTGGAGCAGATCCGCCGGGAGCTGTTTAATCTGCGGGTTCAGTGGGTGATGGGCCAGCTCAAAGATGTCAATCGGATCCGTGCGCTGCGAAAGGATAGCGCCCGCATATTGACCATCATGCGGGAGCGGGAGCTGGCTCGAGGAGGTGGGCGATGAAAGATCAGCGCAAGCGCTTCATTGGGCGAGTGACCAGCGACAAGATGGATAAAACCGTGGTGGTGACGGTGGAGGAGCTGGTGCGGCATCCTCTCTACGGGAAGGTGATCCGCCGTCGCCGCAAGTTCATGGCCCATAATGAGGGGAATCTGGCCCGCATGGGGGACCTGGTGCAGATCGTGGAGTCTCGCCCGCTGAGCCGTCGCAAGCGCTGGATCGTGGAGGCGATCCTGGAGCGGGCCCAGAAACCGGCGGAGCCCGTGCCGGAGCAGTTGCCCGGCGAGGAGATCCTGGCCGAGGGGTGATCCCGTTCTGTAGGGGCAACCCCCTGTGGTTACCCCAATCCCGTTACAGGCGGCCGTGCCTGCCCTTCAGCAAAGCGGAAGCCCGTTCGGAGGACAAGGGCCTCTCCTCATGGCCCTCTGGGCCGTGGGACGGGTGAGGCCATCCTGTCTCCCCGAAAGGCAGGAGAGGGGAGAGGACGCTCATCCGCATCGTCTTGTAACAGGTCTCATTCAACAAAGCGGTAGTGGCATCGCGGGAGGCGTATCCATGATTCAGCAGGAGTCTCGTCTCAGGGTTGCAGACAACACAGGCGCTCGAGAGATCCTGGTCATCCGGGTGCTGGGCGGTTCTTACCGCCGTTATGGCTATGTTGGGGATGTGGTGGTGGCCACGGTTAAAGACGCGATCCCGACCGCCACAGTGAAGAAGGGCGAGGTCGTGCGCGCGGTGATTGTCCGGACGGCGAAGGAATATCGCCGGCCGGATGGGTCGACGATTCGCTTCGATGATAACGCGGCGGTGATCCTGGACGAATTTGGCAATCCGAAGGGAACGCGGATCTTCGGCCCGGTTGCCCGCGAGCTTCGCGACAAGGGCTTCACCAAGATCATCTCCCTGGCCCCTGAGGTGCTGTGAAAGGAGGGGGAGATCGCCAGGGGTAGGGGGATGCTCGATTTTATCCCCTCTCCCCACGGCCCCTTGGA
>NZ_JANWXB010000154.1 GCF_025055495.1 Thermoflexus sp.
AACCCCCAAATGAAAAATGGACAAAGCACTATAATAGCCTCTGCTGTGCCTTTAGATGAAAATCCTGGTGGCTATGGCGGGAGGTTTCGATGCCCTCTCAAGCGTTGATCACCGGCGGCGCCGGTTTCATTGGATCCAACCTGGCGGACGCCCTGGCTTCCGAGGGCTGGGTGGTGTGGATCTTCGACCTGCTGGCCCGCCCCGGGGTGGAGCGGAACCTGGCCTGGCTCCAGGATCGCCACGGGGGTCGCATCCGCTTCGTCCGCGGCGATCTCCGGGATTTCCCGGCCGTCGCGGAGGTGGTGCGACAGGCCGAGGTCATCTTCCACCTGGCCGCCCAGGTGGCCGTCACCACTTCCCTGATTGATCCCCGCACGGACTTCGAGATCAACGCTCTCGGCACCCTGAATGTCCTGGAGGCGGCCCGCCAAGCCCGCCATCGCCCGATCATCCTTTACACCTCCACCAATAAGGTTTATGGCGCGATGGAAGAGGTGCCCGTGGTGGAGGAGGCCACCCGCTACCGGTATGCGGACCGGCCGTTCGGGATCGACGAGCGCCAGCCCCTGGATTTCCACTCCCCCTATGGCTGCTCGAAAGGGGCGGCGGATCAATACGTGCGGGACTATGCCCGGATTTATGGGCTCCCCACCGTTGTGTTCCGGATGTCCTGTATCTACGGCCCTCGCCAGTTCGGCACGGAAGACCAGGGGTGGGTGGCCCACTTCGTGATCTCGGCCATGACGGGGCGGCCGATCACGATCTATGGAGACGGCAAACAGGTGCGGGATCTATTGTTTGTGACCGACCTGATCGCCGCTATGCGGGCCGCCGTGGAGCGCATCCATCGGACCGCCGGACAGGTCTACAACATTGGGGGAGGGCCGGAGAACACCCTCTCGGTCTGGCATGAATTCGCCCCCCTGCTCTCGGAGATCCTGGGCCGTCCCCTGGACCCTCCAAGCTTTGGTCCATGGCGCCCTGGGGATCAGAAGGTGTATATCAGCGATATCCGAAAGGCGATGCAGGACTTGGACTGGCGGCCCCGGGTCAACGTGCGGGAGGGCCTGACGCGTCTGGTGGAATGGGTGCGAGAGGGTGTTCTGATCCCCGCACAGTAGAAACTGAACGCTGAATCGTTGATTGCTTTGTCCGTTTTTCATTCAGGGGTTTTGGGGGGCGGTGCAGGGGACCCTTGGCCCCCACATCGCCCCCGAAAGATCTTTTCTCCCCCTCCCCAACGCCCAGAGGGCCTTGGGGAAGGGGAGAAAGGGGGAGGGGCCATAGCCCTCCGGACGGGCTTCGGTTCCTCGAATCCCCAGTTGATAATTGGACAAATCACTTACATGACCGGCCAAGGCATCCGCATTTATGAAGATCCTGGTGGCGCTTACTTATTACCGTCCTCACATCAGCGGCCTGACCATCTACGTAGAGCGAACCGCCCGAGCCCTGGCGGCCCGCGGACATGAGGTCCAGATCCTGACCTCCCAATATGACCGGCGCCTCCCCCAGGAGGAGATCCGGGATGGGGTGCGGATCCGGCGGGTCCCGGTATGGTTTCGGATCAGCAAGGGGGTCATCATGCCCACCATCGGGATCTGGGCTACCCGGCTGGCCTGGTGGGCCGACGTGCTCTGGCTGCACCTGCCCCAGTTCGACGCCGCTGGCATCGCCCTTCGCGGACGCCTCTTCCGGAAACCGGTCGTCCTCACCTATCACTGCGACGTCACCCTTCCCCCTGGCCTGATCAACCGCCTGGCCAATGTCGCGGTGCACGTCATGGATCACCTGGCCGCCCGGCTCGCCGACGTCATCGTGACCTACACCGAAGATTACGCCCGCCACTCCCCCTACCTTTCCCGCTATATGCACAAGGTGCGCATCATCCCGCCCCCGGTGGAGATCCCCACCCCTCGACCGGAGGCCGTGGCGGCCTTCCGGGCCCGCTGGGGGCTGGAGAACCAGGTGGTGATCGGGATGGCCGCCCGGCTGGCAGCCGAGAAGGGGGTGGAATATCTCCTGGAGGCCCTCCCCCAGATCCTCGCCGTCCACCCTAACGCCCGGGTCCTCTTCGCCGGGCCCTATCAAAACGTCCTCGGGGAGGAGGCCTACGCCCGACGGCTGGCGCCCCTGTTTGAGAAATATCGAGACCACTGGACCTTCGTGGGGGTGCTGGAACCGGAGGAGATGGCCGCCTTCTTCGCCAGCTGCGACGTGGTGGTGTTGCCTAGCCTGAACGCCACCGAATCCTTCGGCTTGGTTCAGGTGGAAGCCATGCTGTGCGGCACCCCCGTCGTCGCCAGCGACCTCCCAGGGGTCCGGGTGCCCACCCAGACGACCGGGATGGGCCGGACAGTTCCCCCTCGGGACAGCCGGGCCCTGGCGCAGGCCATCCTTCAGGTGTTGACCAACCGTTCAGCCTTCTGCCGGCCCCGGGAGTGGGTGGAGCAGTATTATCACACGGAGAAGACAGCCGCCGCCTATGAAGCGCTATTTCGGGAACTGATGGAAATATATCGCCGATGACCCCTGACTTCCTCTGGCTCCACCTGAAAGAAGTCCCGGCCTTCCGGGCGCTCCTGCGAGGGGTAGAGGCCCGGTTCTATCAGGGCCTGGAAATGCCCGCGCCGATCCTGGATCTGGGCTGTGGGGATGGCCATTTCGCCAGCCTGGCGTTCCCCGGAAAAGCCCTGGTGGGGCTGGACCCCGGATGGAAGGCGCTGAGAGAGGCCGCCGCCCGACGCGCGTATCGATGGGTGGTCCAGGCAGAGGGGGCCCGCCTGCCCTTCCCCTCGGGCTTCTTCGGGACGGTGATCAGCAACTCGGTGCTCGAGCATATCCCGGATGTGGAGGCCGTCCTGCAGGAGGTGGCCCGGGTCCTCCGGCCCGGAGGATACTTCCTGTTCTGCTCGCCCAGCCATCGTTTCGTGGAGTTCCTTTCGGTTTACCGGCTGTTCCGCCGGATGGGCTTACGGTGGGCCGCCGAAGCCTATGGACGGTTTTTCAACCGGATCTCCCGCCACTACCATTGCGACGCCCCGGAGATCTGGGCGGCCCGGCTGGAGCGGACCGGCCTGCGCCCCCTGTGCTGGTGGTTTTATTTCTCCCGGGGCGCCACGGCCCTCTTAGAGTGGGGCCACCCCTACGGGCTCCCCTCGTTGCTGTATAAAACGCTTTTCGGGCGCTGGATCCTGGCCCCGTGGCGGTGGAGCCTGTGGCCGGTGGAACGGGTGCTGCGGCCTTTCTATGAAGAGCCCCCGGGCGCTGAGGGTGCGTATTTCTTTATGATCGCCCGCCGTCCCGATGGGCGATAACGGATTGCCGGTCGGCCCGCGCAGGAGGCTATAACCATGCGGCGCAGCGCGCTCCCCATCGGGCTCCTGATCAGCGCCTATCTGATGGCCAGCCTCTTTTACAACGTCACCATCCCGCCCTGGGAGGCCCCCGATGAGGTCGGCCATTTTCTGTATATTGTCCACATCCTCCAGACCCGATCGCTTCCCCGAATGGAGATCGGACAGCTGGGCCAGGCCCATCAGCCTCCTCTCTACTATCTCCTCGCCGCCCTCCCGGTCTCTCTGGCGGACCTGCAGGATCCCACGGGGGCCTTTCGACCAAACCCCCGGTTCATCTGGGCTGGAGGCGATCAGCCGAACGTTAGCCTGCATGACGAAGTGGAGTCCGAGTGGCCTTACCGTGGCTGGGCGCTGGGTATCCGCCTGGCGCGGCTCTTCTCCGCTTTGCTCGGCGCATGCACGGTTTTCCTGATCTATCACATGGCCCGTCTGGTCTTTCCGGGATCCCCGGCGATCCCCCTTTTGGCTGCCGGCATCGCCGCCTTCAACCCGCAGTTCCTGTTTATCTCCTCCGCTGTGAACAACGACAA
Organism: Thermoflexus sp.; assembly: GCF_025055495.1. Taxonomy (GTDB): domain Bacteria; phylum Chloroflexota; class Anaerolineae; order Thermoflexales; family Thermoflexaceae; genus Thermoflexus. The sequence goes on from NZ_JANWXB010000154.1 coordinate 3,890, forward strand.
CCTGCTGATCCTGGCGACAACGGGGTTGCTATGGCACGCCCTCCTGATGCGACGCCGGATGCTGTCATCGCCCAACATACCGCTTCGATGGTGGCTGGGCTTAGGGGGATGGATCGGGATCATCGGGATCACGAAGCTGCTGGGAGGCGCTCTGGTCGCCTTCACAGGGCTGGCGCTGGTGATCTGGGGCTGGCGTGCCCGGTGCCTCCTCCCCACGCTCCGGGGACTGATCGGGGCCCTCCTCCTGGCGGCCGCCATGACCTCCTGGTGGGGGATCCGCAACCAGGCGCTCTACGGGGATCCCCTGGGCTGGCAGATCTACCGACAGGTGTTCGCCGTGAACCTGCGCACGACGCCCTTCTCGTTAGAGGAGCTGGAACCCTTCCTGCGAACCCAGTTCCGATCCTTCTGGGGCGTGTTCGGCTGGATGTCCATCGAGAGCCCAGCGTGGTTTTACTGGATCCCCCTCGCCGGCCTCGCGCTGGCAGGGGTGGGATGGCTGATCCGGGCCGTGATCCGAAGGCCCCAGCCCGTCGATGCCGGCGGCGCGCTCTTCTTGATGCTGGCGGTCCTGGCCCACGAGGCGCTGATGCTGGGGATCGCCCAGCAGGCCAACGCCTCGATATGGCAGGGCCGTTATCTCTTTCCGGTGATCGGCCCGATCGCCATCCTGATGGCCGGAGGGCTGCTGAGCGGGGTGCCCTCCCGATGGCCTCGCCTCCTCCCGGCCATCGCCCTCGCCCTCAGCGCCGCCTGGCTGGCCCTCGCGGTTTATATCGCCCATGCCGTGATCCGAAACGCCTACCCGCCGCCGCTTCGCACGCCGCCGGCGACGATCCCGAATCCCGCGGACATCCAGTTCGGCGACATGTTCCGCCTGCGTGGGTTCGACATCCGGCAGCGGCCGGGTAGCCTCCGGGTGGTCCTGTATTGGGAGGCGCTGCGTCGACCGGACTTCGACTATTCGGTGTTCGTGCACCTGATCGGGCCCGACGGAAGGCTGATCGGCCAGCGAGACCACGCGCCCGGAGCGGATGTGGGTCGCCCGCCCACGGCGTGGAGCCCCGGCGAGATCGTCGTGGATCCCCACCCCATCCCCCTCCCGGCCTTCTTCTCCGGCCAGGGGGAGGTTCGGATCGGGGTATATCGCTGGGCGACCGGCGAGCGCCTGCCCGCCCTCCGCGATGGCTCGCCCGCCGGGGATTCTGTGACGCTGTCTGTGGTGGAGATCCACACGCCATGGATTCCGGTCCTGATCGGGGCGGGCATCCTGGGGGCGATCGCAACGGCAGGCGTCGTGAAGGTCCGACGGCGGAAGCGCTGACGTGGAGCCTGATGTCGGCATGGCGTGCCGTCTTGCGGCAGGTCACTGTCCCCCTCATAATAGGGCGCGAGCGCAAGGCTGGGACGAAGGAGGTGAAGCGGCGAATGGCAAACCGTCCGCTCCGTGCCATCGCGGATCTCACACTGGTCACGGGCGCAGTTCTGGCTGTCTTCGCCCAGCTCCGGCTGGACGCCAGCCCCCGGGACGCCCCGGATCCCTGGGGGCTGGTGCTTTACGCGGGGTCCTTCCTCCTGATGGTTTGGGCGATCCACCGTGCGCCGGAGCGGCTGGAGGCCGAGCGCCCTCCTCAGGAAAGACCTACCTTCTCTTCCCGCTCCTATCGCCCCGTGTGGCTGGCGCTGAGCCTGGGCGGGATGATCCTGGCGTTCCTCGACTCCGGCGGCAACCGGTTCCGCCCGCTCGGGGTCACCGCCTGGATCGTGGCGGTGATCGCCTGGTTCCTGGCGTGGTGGAACGCCCCGCTCCCCCGCCTGCCCCGCGATGGGTTTCGCCTACGCGGACATCATCTGCTGTTCCTGCTGATCCTCGCCCTTGGGATTGGCTTCCGCTACTGGGACCTCCCCAACCTCCCCCGGGATGTCAATAGCGACCACGCGGAAAAGCTGCTGGATGTCCGGGATGTCCTCAACGGCGAATACCGGATCTTCTTTCCTCGGAACACCGGCCGGGAGGCCTTTCAGTTTTATCTGGCCGCCGCCACCATCCGCCTCTTCGATATGCCGCTGCACAAATACGCGCTACAGGTCGGCACGGCCTTTATCGGGGTGCTGTTGCTGCCCGCCCTCTACCTCCTGGGCGCCAGCCTGTGGGGACGATGGGGAGGGCTGTGGACGATGTTCTTGGGGGCGATCGCCTCGTGGGCGGTGATCCCCGCCCGAGTGGGGCTGCGCTACCCCTTCCTGCCAACCTTCGCGGCCTGGTCGCTGGCCTTTCTGATCCGGGGGCTCCGCTCCGGGCAGCGAACCGACTTCCTCTGGATGGGCTTCTTCCTGGGCATCGGATTGTATGGCTATTCCCCCTTCCGGGGAATGCTGGCCGCCCTGCCCGCCGCCTTCCTGGTGACCTGGCTGGCGCAACGAGGCTGGCGGACGACGATAGGATGGCAACGGGCGAAGGACTTCCTCATCGGGATGCTGACCGCAGCCCCCATCCTGGCCCCCATGCTCCGCTTCATTGTGGATTATCCGGAGTTCTTCTTCTACCGGCTGATGACCCGGGTCTCCACGTGGGAGAAGCCGATTGAGGGAAATCCCCTGCTCATCCTGGCCGACAACCTCCGCCGGGCGCTGTTGATGTTCCACTGGACCGGCGATGAGGTCTACGTCGCCACGATCCCCCTGCGGCCGATGCTGGATCCCCTCATGGGCGCCCTGCTCGCCCTGGGCGGGGTCGCGGTGATCCTCTGGATGCTCCACCATCGGGATCCGGTCCCGCTGGCCATGCTGGCGGCGGGGTTGGTGATGCTGCTTCCTTCCGCCTATAACCTGTCCTTCCCGCGAGAGAACCCGAGCACCGTGCGGGCAGCGGGCGCCCTGCCGGCTGTCCTTGCCTTCACCGCCCTGGTCCCCGCCCTGTGGACTGCGGGACGAAGCTCCTCCCGCTTTGAGCAGGGGATGAGGTGGGGTGCCGCCATCCTGCTGGCCCTGGCCCTGATCCGGATCAACGCGGACCGCATTTTTCGGGAATACGCCGCCAGCTATTGCCGCGCGGTCTTGAACGCCTCGGAGGCCGCGGAGATCCTGCGAGGATTTTATCTGGGAGGTGGACCGGAGACCAACGCGTTCTACGTGGCGTATCCCTACTGGTTCGACTCCCGGCTGATCGGGATGTGGCTGGGGGATATCGACTGGCCTCACACCATCTGGCATGAGGATCTCCCTCAGGCCCTGGAAGGCCATCGGAGCCTGCCGGGCCCCCGGCTCTATCTGGTGCATCCGGAAGACCACGCCTCGCTCGCCGCGCTCCAGGCCGCCGATCCGGAAGGCTGGTGGGTGTCCCGGCCTCGCGCCCACTGCGAGGGATGGGGAATCATCGTGTTCCACGCTCCGCCAGGCCCCTCTCCGTAAAGGAAAAAGGGCAGGGGCTCAGGGTCCCTGCCCTTTTTCCTTTAGGGCTTCTCCCCTCAGGCCGGCCGTCGTCGCAGGGCGATCTCCTCCACCGGCTGGAGGATCACGCCGATCCAGAAGCCCAGAAGCATCGCCTGGGAGAAGAACATCACCAGGTTAAGGCCCGCGGTGGAGGGGCTGGTATGCCCTGCGGCCAGACCGAAGATGGCGTTCATCGTCATCCCACCCAGCAGGGCGATCGCCACCAGGATCCCCGCCACACGTCGCAACACTCCGTTCAAGCGATGGGCCAGGAACAGCAGATAGAGGGCGCCGGCGATCAGGCCCAGGCCGGCCAGCACCTCGCCCCACGGAACCAGGTTCCCGAACAACGTCGCGTTCGCGGTGGCCGGACCGGTGAGAAAGGCCTTCATCCAGGGATAAGGGTTCTTCTCCGCAAAGCGGGCCAGGGTCTGGGGCAGACCGGCGACAAACTGGCCGCCCGTCTCCAGCTTCCTCAGGCCGCTGCTCAACCATTCGTAGCCAAGGACGATCTGAATAAGCAGCAACCAGACACGCGCCAGCCGATCCATTGCAGGCCTCCCGTCGGAGGATTTTTCCGCTTCTCATCGTAATCGAAAAAATCCTACCTCGATAGAGACCTGTGTCCGGATTTTCTCAGGACATCTGTCCTGCCCGGACCTTACTCGCCTATCAACGGCGCCAACAGAGTGCACCGTCCGCCACGAGCAGGCATTACCGGCCCGGGAAGGGAGGAGGAAGAGGGGAGGATCTGAAGGTTCGTTACGGGGTTCAGCCCCCTGAACGTCCCAAGGCCTGGCCCTCAGCGTTCCGACCGGGCCCACCTCCGGACCCTCCGGGGCATCGTCCCCGGCGACACGGTGAAAAGAAAACCATCTCCCTTCGCTCCGGCTCGAGGGAATTCAAACCGCCCCGCGACGGGAGGAAGAGGAAATAGAAATCGAGGAGACTCCCAGGAGAACCCCTGCTCCCAGCAGGCCGGGGATCACCGCCGTGGTTCCGATCTGCCCAAATCCAGGGGCAAGGAGCCGTCCTACGCCGTGGCCGATCGCAAATCCCAGGCACCCCAACAGGAGATCCAGGATCAGCCGCCTCGCCCCGCCGCCGACCATGATGTGCCGGAGCAATCCCGCCCCAATTCCCAGGAAGAGAATCAGCGCCGGCGTCGTCCACATCACAGGGTGATCTCCAGCAGATCCTCCGCGATATGCCGAAGGCGATCCGCCGGAAGCTCCGCCAGACGCATCGCCAGGCGAAGATAGGGCAGGTTGACCGGCGATGTCACAAATGAGCGGACCTCCGGTGAGAGCGTTCGGAAGCGTTCCACCTGATCCAGCAGGAGAACCAACTGCCCAATCGGGCTGTCGGTGTCATAGAAGTCTGAAAGGGAAACCCCCAGATAGAGGCATAATCGCTCCAGCTCCACCAGGGGGATTGGACGCTCCCCTGATTCGTAGGCTCGAATCCGCCGGGGAGTGCATCCCAGGAACGTCGCGACCTCCCGCAGGCTTTTACCCGCCCGTTCCCGGGCCTGGCGCAGGATCAGACCGATAATCCGATGACGGAGCGTAAGCAGTTCCGGGATCGCTTCCGCCATCCCATCTTCGCTCAGGGAGGCGACATGGCGATCGGGCTCCAGAAGGGCGGAAAGGGGGCACTGAAAGAACCAAGCTAGGGCCTCCAGCTCCGGCAGCGTGAGATCCCTGCGGCCGGCCTCATAGGCCCGATAACGGGCCGGTGGAATCCCCAGCAACGCTGCGCAATCCTTGATGGTTTTCCCCGCTCTTTCCCGAGCTTGCTGAAGGGCAATCCCCAGGATCTTCCGACGGATGACCAAGCGCTCCTGTTCATTCATAAGCCGTGTTCCTGAGATCCAGTTTCGCCGTCTTCAGCCTTACCGCTTCATACCCGTTGGGGGCGGGGTCGAGGGCCTTCGCTCTGCGACCCAGCTCTCCAAGATAAGGTTGGAGCGTCGCTGCACCCTCACCCGCCCCATCGCTCTTCAGGCTACGGGGAGTGAGAAGACGAACTGCATAACCATCAACCCACAGGTGGCTAGAGGATCGCGGCTCACATTATAATCAGGAACGGCTGTTCTGGGTAGCGTTTTGAAGGGGGGAGAAGGATTTCAAGGCAGGCGGGCCGCCAAGCCTTGAAACCCCACCAGGAGGGTTTCCGTGCGGGCCATTCCCATCCCTCAGAAAGGAGCGCTGATCGCCCTGGCGCAATCCATGCGGCCGCGCCAGTGGCTGAAGAACCTCTTCATCTTCGCACCCCTCGTCTTCGACGAGAAGCTCCTCCGCCCGGAGCCGCTGGGACGCACCCTGGCGGGCTTCATCATCCTTTGCCTGCTTTCCGGGGCCGTTTATCTCTTTAATGACCTGCAGGATCTAGAAAGAGATCGTCAGCATCCACGCAAGCGCCATCGGCCTCTGCCATCCGGGGAGCTGGATCCGCGGGTCGCGTGGGGGGCCGCTCTCCTCATCCCCCTGGGTCTGGTTTATCCCTCCCTCGTTCTGAACCCATGGTTCGCCCTCATCGCCTATGTTTACTGGGGAATGAACCTGGCCTACTCGCTCTGGCTGAAGCACTTGGTGATCCTGGATGTATTGACCCTGGCCAGCGGCTATGTCCTGCGCGTTGCCGCCGGGGTGTTCCTGGTCCACGTAGAACGATTCTCGCCATGGCTTTACCTGTGCACGCTGCTGCTGGCCCTCTTCATTGGCTTCGCCAAGCGCCGTCAGGAGATCATCCTGCTCGGAGAAAACGCCCGCAACCACCGGGCCATCCTGGAAGAATACACCGTCCGTTTCCTGGATGAGATGATGAGCGTGGTGATGGCGGCCACCATCGTGGCGTATTCTCTCTACACGTTCTCCGCTCCTAACCTTCCCTCCAACCACGCGATGATGCTCACCATCCCCTTCGTCCTGTATGGGATCTTTCGATATCTCTATCTGATTCATGTGAAAGGGGAAACGGCACCGCCGGATGAGCTGGTGTTGAAGGATCGACCGTTGCTGCTTACAGTGATCCTCTGGGGGCTGATGGCGATCCTCATTTTATATCTCCTGTAAGCCAGAAAAGGTGCGGGACAGGCGGCTTCGCCGCCTATCCCGCCATATCCCAACCCCCAGCTGGCCAGGAGGCCTCCCTCCCCGAGGGCCAAGGGCCTCGGGGAGGGGAAAGAAGGACATCGGGTCTGGGATGTTGTCGAAGGCAGTGCCCCGGACCCCGAACCTCCGGGAGGGCGTTGGGCTCCCGGCCTTCAATCCAAACACAAAGCACAGGAGGGCGAACACCGATGCCATGGTCCAGAGCGCTGCTGATCACTGTCCCAATGGCTGTGCTGGCGGCCGTGTTGAACGCGGGGCCGATCCCGGTGCTGATCCTGAGCGCTATTGCCCTGATCCCCTTAGCCGCCCTGATTGGGGAAGCCACCGAGGAGCTGGCCGCGCGAACTGGGCCGGTGGTGGGGGGATTGCTGAATGCCACGATGGGAAACGCTGCGGAGCTGATCATCGCCCTGGCCGGGATCCGCGCCGGGCTGCTGGACTTGGTGAAAGCCTCCATCACCGGGTGCATCATCGGGAACCTGCTCCTGGTGATGGGGCTCAGCCTCCTGGTTGGCGGATGGCGCCACGGCGTCCAGCGCTTCTCCCGGGAACGGGCAGGGGTCCTGGCGACCATGACGGTGATCTCCTTCATCGCCCTGGGGATCCCCACCCTGTTCAGCCGCACCATCGCTGCCCATCACCCGGAAGCGGTGGGGACGATGAGCCTAGAGGTGGCGGGGCTGATGCTAGCACTCTATGGCCTGAGCGTGGTCTATACCTTGCGCGCCCGCCAGCCGCTGTCGGCCCACGTCACCCACCCGGCCCGCTGGTCTCCGTCGCAGGCGCTGGGGATTCTGGCCGCCGCTACTGCTGGGGTGGTAGCGATGAGCGAGCTGCTGGTCCACGCCGTGGAGCCTTCGCTCAAGGCCCTCGGCCTGACGGAGTTCTTTGTGGGGATCATCCTGATCCCGCTGGTGGGGAACGTGGCGGAGCACTTCGTGGCGGTGCAGGTGGCGGCGGAGGATCGCATCGATCTCTCCCTGGAGATCGCCGTGGGCTCCAGCTTGCAGATCGCCCTGCTGGTGGCCCCGGTGCTGGTCTTCGCCAGCCTGGCCATGGGGCAACCGATGGATCTGGTCTTCCACCCGCTGGAGCTCGTCGCCGTGGTGATGGCCGGGATCATCGCGGCCTTCATTGCCCTGGATGGGGAGACCAACTGGCTGGAAGGCGCGCAGCTTCTGGCGGTCTATGGGATGCTGGGGATCGCCTTCTTTTTCGTGTAAGGGGCGGACCGCCTTGCCGTCCGCCCCTTCCGACCTGCGCTTCAGGCAGAGGCGGGGGCCTCCTCCAACCCATACTCGCCTTCCACCGGCTCCGCCCCAGGCGTGGTGGGCTCGACCCGATAGCGATACCGGATGCGGGCGGTCTTCCGGAGCATGGCGCTGACCGAGCAATACTTCGTCACCGAGAGCTCGATCGCTCGCACCAGCGCCTGAGGATCGACGTTCCCTTTCACCACATACAGGACGTCGATATCGGTGTAGACTTTGGGATGCTCGGAGGCGCGCTCGCCCCGAACCTCCATGGAAAACCCTTCGAGGGGCTGACGCTTCTTGCGCAGGATGGACAGCACGTCCATCGCCGTGCACCCAGCGAGGGCGACCAGCAGCATCTCCATCGGGCGAGGCCCCTCATTGCGTCCCCCGGCCTCCGGAGCAGCGTCCATGATCACCGAATGGCCGCTTGGAGTGAAGGCCTCTAACTTCATCCCCTGAGGGTCCAACAGACTCAGCCGGATCTCAGTGCTCATGGGATCCTCCTTCGAACAGATCCGATGTTCAAGCGGAGCAAAAGGCAAAGCAAACCTCCGCCTTAGCTCCGGTGATCTCGGGCGAGGGCACCGCCCCCGCTGGAATCCAGCTATCAGGTGCACACCCCTCGGGCTCCAGTGCGGAACCCACAGATGGGGCAGTAGACGTTGAAATAGCCATCATATTCGAGAGGAGCGAACCCACAGTTTGGGCAAAGATCCCCTGCCCGGTAGCTTTCCACGGCCTCTTCCGCTCTTCCTGGATTGTGAAGCGGAAACGGGAGAGAGCCTTCCGAAGAATCTGGCTTCTTTCTTCGACCCGATCCTTGTGATGAGCCCCCTGTCTGCCACCAATACTCCCCCATGGGGACCTCCCCTCTGGATCCCGGATGATTCTGACAGATCCGGTTGGCCTCCGCCCAAGGGGCCCGATCGATCCCTGGCCATAGTAGGGGCGGCGGCCCCGGGGGGCCGCCCTCATCGTTCCTAACCCCGAGGAGCTGCTCAAGGAAGCCGCTGGAGCGCGGCCAGGAGAGCCCGAACCGCCTCAGCGGAGCGGGCCGGATCCTCCCGGGCGCAGGCCTGGACGTAGGCCCGGACGGCGAAGAGAAAGGCCTGATGGGCCGCCGCCCGCAGCGCCGCCAGCTGCTCCAACACCTCCTGACAGTCCCGCTCCTCTTGAATCATCCGCTCCACCCCGCGGGCTTGACCCTGCAGACGCCGCAGGCGCCGGATCAACTGCTGTTCAGCTTCTGTGGAGATTCGGATCATACAGCGCTCACCGGGCCTCAAAAATTGAAATAAAAGGGCTCTTCCCGTTCCCCAGCTGACGTCAAGCCCAGAGGGAGGCGACCCGGCCTCCCGCTCAGCGAATCCGTCAGGTGACCGGGCCGCAGGCCGTATCCCGGCGTGACCCGCCATCCATCCCTCGGGCGGCAAACCGCGAGAGCCGTTTCTCCGCCTCCCGCCGGCCGCAATCCGGACACTCGATCTCTTCCACCGGGGTGTTCCATCGGACCAGCTGCTCGAACTCGGCTCCGCAGGCACGGCATCGGTACTCGTAGAGCGGCATCCCGTCCTCCCAACTTCAGGATCCCCGTATGAACCGGGCTCGAGCAAAATACGCTATACCCGTATAGAGGATAACCGAGCTGGCCAGACTGGTCAAATTCGGAGGGCAGCTTACAGGCGGAGGTCCCTTAGGCCATGAGGAAAGATAAAAGGGGGTAAAGCCATTCCATCCGTCCAGCCGGCTCCTCATCGCGTAATTTCTATAAAATAAAATCTGGGGTGGCCCATATCCCTGAGTCATCGGAGGGAAACAAGACAACCCCTGGATCCGTTGCGTAAGCGACGTCGAATTCGCAGCATGCATTTGCAACGTGAGGAGGGAAAAAGGTCGGGGTGGTGGGTCAGGCGGCAACGCTGCCCCTTCCCCACCCAAGCTCCCGGCCTGCTGCGAAGCCCAATTCAGAAAGCGAGCGAGCATGACCTTGAGGGCCCAGGAGGATGCGATGCCGGCCGCCAGCGAGCTTCGCCCGGGGATGGCGATCCGGTTAGAGGGAACACTGTTCCTGGTGATCGATGCGGTCTATCACTCCGGGACCGCGCAACAGAAGGGCGTGGTGCACACCCGGTTGCGCAACCTGCGCACCGGGGTCGTAACGGATCGGCGCTTCCGGCCGGAGGAGCGGGTGGAGGAGGTCTCCCTGGAGCGCCGGGTGATGGAATACCTTTACAATGATGGCGAGATGTTCTATTTCATGGATCCCGAAACCTATGATCAGATCCCGATCCCAGCCGCGATGATCGGAGACCTGGAGATCTTCCTCCAGCCTAACCAGCGGATCCCGGTGGAATTCCATGAGGGGCAACCCGTTGCCGTGGCCTTCCCGGAAACCGTGGATCTCCGCGTGGTCCACACTTCCCCGCCTTTGCGCGAGCGCGAGAGCCACGTTTACAAGCCGGCCATCTTGGAAAATGGAATCGAGGTGTTGGTTCCCCAGTTCATCACCGAAGGGGACATCGTGCGGATCAACGTTTACACCCGGGCCTATGTCGATCGGGTGGGAAAGCGGGTCAGTTAGCCCCATGAAAGCTTTGAGGTCGGGCGGGCCGCCTTAGGACATCCCCCTCGAGGCTCCTCCTCGCGGCCTGAGGGACCATGGGAAACGCGGGCGATGAATTCGACGTCGCTTGCGCGAACGATGGATTGCTCCCCGGGGATTGGGGGGCTTCATCGGCTCCCTCTCCAAGGGTTCGCCGTGCCCCTGCGAATGGAATTCACCGCACACGTATGGGAAGGGAAATCAAGAAGAGTCCGAGGATGGGCATGGCCGTTCAAGACGGCCCCGCCCATCTCAAACATCCCTCGGCTCATGCCCAAAACGGGTGCAAGCCAGAGAGCGAACCACCCGACGGCGGGAAAGAGCCCGATCCCCCTTCCCCCTACTCTCTCTCCACGCTGCTTCGCGGCGTGGAGAGAGGGATGTAAGAAACATTTGGGATAATGGGGTTGGGAGCTTCGCCCCCCCGCCCCACCACTCCAAACCTCTGCCCGCCACCCGTCATCGGACCCAGCCAGCGGCACGCGTTCTGAACATGAGCCCAATCCCTTTACTCCAGCCCTAATCGGCCCAGGGCCTCCTCGCTCAGGCCAAAATAGTGTCCTAATTCGTGCAGCAACGTGCGCCGGATCTCAGCTCGCAGCCGGAAGGGATCGCTGCCGAAGTCGGCCTCCAGAGGACGACGGAAAAGCAGGATCCGCGATGGCCAGGCGATAGAGGCCCGATCCCGTTCCGCCAGGGTAGGCCCCTCGAACATGCCATACAGACTCTCCCCAGGGGAAAGACCCAGCGCCTGCCGCTGCTCCGGGGTAGGCTCCTCTTCCAAGAGGATCGCCAAGTTATCTACAGCCTGTCGCAGATCCGCCGGCAGGGTTGTGAGGATCTCCGCCCATATGCGCTCGACCAGTTCAGAAGTGATCCGAAGTCGCCGCCGTCGCATCCGGTATCGTTTCCAGAGGGGGTTCGGGAGAGGACACCCGCACAAAAACGTGTTCGGCCAGATTGCGTCGGATCCGATGTTCCTGATCGCCCACGCGGATGCGCAGGCCAGCGCCCGGCACCCATTCCTCAACGATCACCCGGGCGCCGGGTCGCAGGCCCGCCCGGGCGGCCTGTCGCAAGGTCGAGGCCTCATCGGTCACCCGCAGCACTTCACAGGCCATCCCCAGCGGAACCTCGCTCAGCCGTTGGGCGGCCGGAAGCGGGATCTCCCCAGCCCGCGTGGGGATGGGATCGCCATGAGGATCATAGGCTGGGTGACCCAGCATCGCGGCGATCCGCTCCTCCAGGGCTTCGCTGATCGCATGCTCCAGACGATCGGCCTCCGCATGGACCTCGTCCCAATCATAGCCCAGGGCTTCCATGAGGAAGAGCTCCAACAGGCGATGGTGCCGGATCACCTCCAGCGCGATCCGGCGGCCCGCCCGCGTCAGGGCCACCCCTCGATACGGCGTGTAGTGAACCAGCCGGAGCCGGGCCAACTTCTTCAACATCCCGGTCACCGACGGCGGGGCCACGTTCAGGTATTCCGCCAGTCGGGTCGTCGTGACCGTCCCTTCCCGTTCGGCCAGGATGTAAATCGCCCGCAGATAATCTTCCATCGACGAACTCAGCCGGGGCATCGCCGCTCCGTTCGATCTGTGGTCTTTCTTTCGCCTTAATCTTACCTCAAGTTGACAACCTTTCGCCGGATGAAGGCAGCCCGTCGCCGGATCCGAACCCCCGAAGGGCCAGGCCTTTAAGGTCCGGCACGATCCCCAAGGCTCCGAATGGAGGAGAAGCCCTCGCTCCTTCGCCCCCAAACGATGAAGCATTCGGGAGCGCCTCCATATCCCAGCGGGTGGATCCCCTTGACTCGGCAGCAAAGGCCCTTTCCCTTCTTAGGGCATAGGCTGGATCCGGATCCGGCGGAACCCCATCGCCAGCGGACGCAAATCCCCCTCTCCCGGAGAGACCGCGTAGGCGAATCGGAAAGTCAGCTCATGGACCCCCCGGCGTGCCCATCCCTGCGGGATCCTCCAGCGAATGGCTCTCTCCTGACAATCCGGGAATGTCTCCTCGCCCAGCAAGGATCCGTTGAGGAAAACCTCCAGGCGCTGAACCTTTCCCGGCTGGCAGAGCGGGAAGGCGATCAGCTCCAGAGCCACTTCTTCTCCGGGCTGATCCACCAGCCAGAGGGCATGGGCCTCCATGCCCTCCGCCCATATCCCCCAGCTTTCCGGGCCTGACCATCCATCCAGCAGCCAGAGGTTGGTGATGGCCGGCCCCTCGCGATCCGGGATGCGAAAGATGCAGATCGCATAGTTCCAGGGAGAGGGCACGGGAGGCGGATCAAAGCATCTTTCCAGAGGAAACGGCCAGCCCCACTTCGACCAGTCGGGAGGAGGATGATGGACGATCAGGAAGCGAAAGCCGTGCTGGCCCAGCCAGTCAGGGCGATGGCGGAACAACAGTCCCCGCCCCCGTTGCAGCCTCTCGATCCAGCGGGGATGGAAAGGCGTGAACCCGGATAAGGTGGGGCGCCGATGGTATTCCGTGGCCATCACCGTGACCCGCGAAAGATGCAGGCCCGGCGTATGATCGGCGAAGGCGTCGATGACAGCTCCCGGTTCCGGATTACGCCGCAGCCACTCGAAAGCCGGGTGGGCGACATAGGGCCAGGGGAGCACCTGGGGAGGCCTCATCAGCGCCTCGAGGAGCCAGAGGAAAGTCAGCCCTCGTCGAAACCACGGGGAAGCGATCCGCGTCCAGGCCTCGGCGCCCGCGACCATAACTCCCAGCGCGGTCACGGCGATGAACCGCCATGTCGTCCCGACCATCTCCCAGAACGGCACGATGGCCCATAACAGAAGAAAGGGCGTGAGGGCAAGAGGACGCCAGCCGTCTGGAAGGGTGGCTTCCAGGAACAGTTCCGGTTTACGGGCGTGGCCGATGCGCCAGATCGCTTCGTAAACCGCGGCGAGCTCGGAAGGCCATGGGATCCGAACGGGCATATCCCATTGCGCCGCGATCCCCGTGGCCAGCAACGCGCTGAAGAGGGCCGCTCGAAGCAACGGCTGGCTGCGCAACTGATGTCGGCGTGCTGCGACCCCCAGCAGGCCGAGCAGGCTGGTCCCTGCTGGGATCATCCCCAGGGTCAGGATCGGCCGATGAGAAGGCGCGGGGTGCCATCGCAGCCACGGGTGATACGGGTTCCAGACCAGCGCATCCATCCATCGATATCCATTGCCCAGTGCCGTCTCCAGAGTCTGGCCCAGCATCCGATCCTGGAGGAAGGCATATAGGAAAAGCGCCAGCCATGGACCGCTGATCAGCGCGGCCATCCCGGGCCCTCGAAAGAGGAACCGCCCCAGCCGCCCCTGACGCCACGCCCTCCAGCCATAGACCAGCGCGATCCCCCCGCCAAGGAAGATCAGATACGGATTGCCGGCGATCCCCAGGCCCCATACCCCTCCCGCCCGGATCAGCCAGCGGGGCGCCCACCCGGTTCGCCGAGCTTTCTCCAGCGCGAATCCGATCAGGGGAAGACAGGCCGTTCCCCAGGCGACGGTGAGGTAATCCCCATAGATGTGCATCGCCGCAAAGGTGCCATTGAAGGCGGCATAAGCGACTCCAACCGCAGTGGCCAGCCAGCGATCTCGGGCGAAGAGACCAACCAGACGGAAAGCGCCCACGAAGGCCATGGAAAAAGCCAGCCATACCAGAACGTGGAAGGCAAAGGCATCACCCCCAAGCCATGCCCATGGGAGCATCAGGCCGATCAGGAACGGACCGTGGTGTTGTTTGGCGACATGCCAGCCCTGGGGGGCAAACGCTAAGGGATGGAACAGGGGGGAAACGTGTAGCTCCAGAAGCGCCCTTCGATACCATGCGAGCGCCCACATGACCTCCAGGGTGTCCTCGCCGGCCGGCACGCTCTGGAAGAATCTTATCGATGGCCATGCATACTGTAACCAGAGGAACCAGATCCCAAGAGGCGCCAGCCAGGCACCGATGCGGACGTCGCTTCGACGGACGGAAGGAAATCCGGTAGAGAACCTTCGGAACGACTGGATCAATTCCCTCCCCCAGGATGCGCCAATTTCCTCGTCCAGGCCGACAGATCTCCCGTTTCGGCAAACCATAACTTTGGGGCGTATCGGGGCGGGACAGGCCGCCTTCAACGGCTCGCCCTTCGATCTCTTTTTTCCTTTCCTCACGGCCCTTTGGGCCGTGGAGAGAAGGACAAGGGAGAAGGCTGGCATGGATCAGGCTTCCGTGGGCCCATCGGTTATCCATCGTATAGGAAGTACGCCGTTCGCTTCCTCAGGAGCTTTGGGGGGGAGCCAGGCGCCCTCAGCACCCGGCCCCCCAAAGACGTCCTTCTCCCTCTCCTCGAGGCCTAAAGGGCCTCGGGGAAGGGGGGCCAAACTCCCATTGGAGAAGGGTTGGCCCCGCATCGGGAGAAGACCTGATCGTCCACCGCGCCCCTGGTTAAAAAGCTCAGACAGCTTCCGCGAATTTCCATTTTCAAGCGTCTGGGGTTAGAATAAGCCATAGATTCTGGCAACCGCGAGCCCGGCTTCCTCGGTTTAATATTTTGAACCGAGGGGCGAGCGCGGTGAGGAGGGCTCCATGAGCAAGGCGCGGATACTGGTCGTGGAAGATGATCCGGACATCGCCAACCTGCTGAAGCTGTATTTCAGCTCACTTAGCTATGAGGTCCAGACGGCCATGCGGGGCCAGGAGGCGCTCGAAAGAACCCGCCAGCAGCTCCCCCATCTGATCATCCTGGATATCGTTCTCCCCGACATCGATGGCTATGAGGTCTGCCGGAGGCTGCGCACCAACCTGCGCACCAGCCATATCCCCATCATCTTCCTCACCCAGCGAGACGAACGCAGCGACCGCATTGCCGGCCTCGAGCTGGGCGCCGACGATTATATCACCAAGCCCTTTGACATTGAGGAACTGCGCCTGAGGGTTCAGAACGCCATCCGACGGGCCGAGCGGGAAAGCCTCACCAACCCGGTGACCGGCCTCCCCAGCGGGCGTCTGATCGAGGATCAGCTCCGCGCCCTCCTCCGCCGCTCCGATTGGGGTCTGCTTTATATCGGGATCAATGGCCTGGATGCCTTTCGAGAGGTCTACGGCTTTGTAGCAGGGAATGAGGTGTTGCGGTGGACGGCCATGCTGATTGGAGAGGTGGTGGATGAGCTGGGAACGCCGCAGGATTTCATCGGCCATATCGGGGGCGATGACTTTGTGGTGATCACGGAGGCCGGGCGGGCGGAGGCCATCGCCCAGGCGCTCCGTCGGCGCTTCGCAGAGGGGGTGGGCACTCACTATGCGTTCTCCGACCGAGAACGGGGCTATCTGGTGTTGACCGATCGAGAGGGAAACGAGAAGCGCGTTCCATTGATGAGTCTGGCCATCGGGATCGTTCGGGCAAGCGACTCGATCTTCAACGACATCCGGGAGCTCACGGAGATCGCAGCGGAAGCGCGGCGGAAGGAGATTCTGTTGCTCTGACGGGGAGGGGATTAACTGCGTAACTCCCATCCCATCTCACATTCTCCCCGCGCTGCTTCGCGGCATTGGGGAGAGAGGGCGGAGGGAAACCTCAGATGGTCTGGCGCCAGCGTCTGCGTTGGCTTCTAAGACCCATTCACGCTCCATCCTCCGGTTCGGCGGCGCGAACGGAGGACGTCTCCTTCCTGGACCGATGGGCAGAACCGGTGCTCTGGATCGAGGCGGGAAGCGGGCGGCTGTTCCTGAACGCCGCGGCGCGCACCTGGCTGGGCGATCCTATCCCCTCTTCCCGCCACGATCTGGAGGGCCGCCTTCGCCCGTCAGGGGTGCTGGAGCGCTGGCTGTTGGGCTCCAGAGAGACCGCTGTGATCGGCAATCAAGGCGTCCGGGCCAGCGCCCTTCCGCTGACGCTGGACGGACGACCGGGTTTCCTGGTAGTTCTTCAGCCTATCCCCGAGGGCTCCAGAGCGACTCCGGAACCCTCGGCCTATCCCCGGGAACTGGCTCTGGTTACCGGGATCGCCCGCTTGCTGAGTGCCTCCCTCGATCTGGACTCCATGCTGGATGCCATCCTGTTCGCAATCCAGCAGGTGATCTCCTACGATCTCGCCGAGATCAACCTGTGGGAACCTGGAGAACGTCGGCTCCGCACTCGGGCCCGCGGGGGGGATCCCCAGGCGGTGGCCCGCCTTATGGAATCTGGAGGGGTTTACCGGCCCGACGAAGGTCTTACGGGCTGGCTGGCTACCCACCGGCGTTCCCTGTTGATCCGGGATCTGCGCGGCTTCACCGACGCGCGCCCTCGCCTGGACCTGGAGCTTTTCCCTGCGCGCGCCTTTCTGGGCGTGCCCCTGCAAACGGGGGAAGAATTCATCGGGACGCTGGAGCTCATCGCGTATCGCCCGGGCGCTTTCACCGAAGAACACCTGCGCCTCCTGGAGGCGATCGCTGCCCAGGCAGCCATCGCCATTCACAACGTCCGCCTCTACGAAGCCACCCGCCACTATGTCGAAGGGCTGGAGACCCTCTTCCGCATCGCCGCCATCAGCGCCGCCTCCCCTTCCCTGGAAGCCTTCCTCCGGCAGTCTGTAGCGGAACTGGCAGGATGGTTCCGGGTGGAACGGGTGGTGGTCTTGCTTTATGACCCGAAACGCCAGGAGCTGGCCCCACACCCCGCCGGCCTCTATGGGCCATGGCCGCCGGAAGCCCTGGGGTTCCGCCTCCCGGTGCGGGACCCCGTGTTTGCACAAAGCGTGTTCCGTGGCGGGCGTCCCTTTCGCTCGAACCGGGCGTCGGAGGATCGTCGGGTGATCCCACCCTATCGGGAGCTGATCGCCCGCTTTGGCGTCCGCTCCGTCTTATCGATTCCCCTGACGACCCGGGAACAGCCCATCGGGGAGATCCACCTGATCAACCGGTGGGAGGGTCGATTCGCCCCGGAAGATGAACGTCTGGGGATGGCGATCGGCGTGGTGCTGGGGACCACCCTCCACAACCTTCAGGTGATCGAACAGGCCCGGCGCCGCGCCGCCCGCTTGCGAGCCCTGGTGGAAATCGGTCAGCGGATCGCCGCCACGCTGGACCTGGATGCGATCTTCGAGACCATTCGAGAAGAGCTTGGGCGCATCCTGGACACCCGAAACTTCTACGCCGCACTCTATGAGCCGGAAACGGATGAGATCTCGTTTGCATTTTATATCCACCGCGGAGAGCGCCTGACCGAGCGGCCGAAGCGGCGCAGCGGCCGGGGCCTGACCGAATATGTGATCCGAACCGGCCAGCCCCTTCTACTGCGAGGCGATGTCATCGATCAGGCAAGGGCGCTGGGGATCGAGCCGGTGGGAACCCCCGCCCGGCTCTGGATGGGGGTCCCCATGCGGGTTGGCGATCGGGTGATCGGCATGCTGGCCATCCAGCATGAGGAGGACGAGAATGCTTTCGATGAAGAGGATCTGGAGCTCCTTCAGGCCATCGCGCACCAGACAGCCATTGCCGTGGAGAACGCCCGGCTCTATAGGGAGGTCCACGAGCGTCTGGAAGCCCGCATCCATCAGTTGACCGCGCTGAACCGCATCGGCCAGGAGCTGAACGCGAATCTGGATCTGGATCACATCCTGAACCTGGTGCTGGATTCGGCATTTCAGGT
This sequence comes from Thermoflexus sp., assembly GCF_025055495.1. GTDB lineage: Bacteria > Chloroflexota > Anaerolineae > Thermoflexales > Thermoflexaceae > Thermoflexus. The sequence goes on from NZ_JANWXB010000154.1 coordinate 21,911, forward strand.
CACAGGAGCGGATTATGGTGAGATCCTGCTCTACGAACCGGAGAGCGGTCTCCTGCGCCCTCGCCTGCTCCGTAACCTCTCCCTGGAGCAATTGCAGGCCCGGGGCCTGGACCGTCAGCGCCCCGGCGAGGGATTGATCGGCCAGGCCTTCCAGACCGGCCGGGTCGTTCTGGTCCCCGATGTCCGGCAGGATCCCTATTACATCGCGGGAACGCCAGATACCCTCTCTGAGGTGGCGGTGCCCATCTGGCATGGGACGCTGGTCGTTGGAGTGCTCGATCTCCAAAGCCGGCGACCCCATGGCTTCAGCGAGGAACAGATCGCCTTCCTGGAAGCCCTGGCGGCCCAGGCCGCGGTGGCCATTGGTAACGCCATGCGCCTGGCGGAGGAAGCCCAGCGGAGCGAGCGTTATCGCCAGCGCATCGAATTGATGCGGGGGATGCTGGAGGTGAGCCAGGCGCTGCGCTCGGAGCGGCCGTTAGAGAACGCCCTCGAGGCGGTCGCCTACGCCATCCAGGAATCCATTGGATTTGAACATGTGCTGATCAGCCTGCTGGAGGGCGAGCCCCCGATGCTGCGCCGGGTGGCCCAGGCCGGGCTTCCCCTTGTAGTGTTCGAGCGAATGCGCCAAGTCTCCCAGCCATGGCGGAACATGCAAATCCTGCTACGAGAGGAATTCCGGCTGGGAGCCTGTTATTACATCCCGTATGAACGGCAGCCAGAGAACCTGACGGAAATCCTGGATACCTGGACCGCCACGCCGACCCGGGAGCCGCGGCCTGACCCAACCCGCTGGCATCCAGAGGATCTCCTGATCGTCCCGATATACGGAACCGGCGGACGCCTGCTGGGGATCATCTCCGTGGATGAGCCCCGGGATGGCCGGGCCCCTACCCGCGAGACGGCGGAGATGCTGGAGCTGCTGGCCAGTCAGACCGGCATTATCATCGAGAACGCGCGCCTCTATGAGGGGCTGAAACAGCGGATCGAAGCCCTGACCCGTCTCAACGAGGCCAGCCGCCAGATCGCCGCCCGGCTGGAGCTGGGCGCTCTGTTAGAAGCCATCGCCCAGGCCGCTGCTTCCCTCAGCCAGGCGATCTGGACCGCAGTGATCCGAACAGAAGAAGGGGGATCTCTACAGGTTGCCGCTCGCTTCGCCCCTCAGGGAGCGGATCGCCTTGCTTCGCTGGAGACGCTCCTGAATTCCCCCTGGATCATCCAGGCCCTGTCCTCGGGCCGCGTCCTCTACCTCCGGGACCTGGAAGAGGTTCTGGATGGAGACCGCACGGAGGTGCGCTCGTTGCTCCTCGTGCCGATGCGGGCGGGAGGGGAGATCGTAGGGTGGATCGCGGTGGCCCATCCGGAGCGCGGCGCCTTCGATGAGACCGAACAGATCCTCCTCCAGACTCTGGCGGAACAGGCCGCGGTGGCCCTGGAGAACGCCCGGCTTTACGAGCAAACCCGCCGCTTCGGCGAGGAGCTGGAAGCGCTGGTCCGCGAGCGAACCGAAGCCCTGGAAAAAGCCCTGGCGGACCTGTCAGCCCGCCATCGTCAGCTGGAGTTGCTTTATCAGGTCACTCTGGCGCTGACCGCCAGCCTGGAGCTGGAGGCTATCCTTCAGCAAGCGCTATCGCTCCTCGTCGAGGAGGGAGAGACAGCTGCGGTGGTCCTGCTGGATCCCGAGCAGGGGCGCCTGCAGGTGCGAGCCGGAATCGGGCCGGGCAGCCCGCAGCTGCTGAAGCAATCCTGGTCCCTTCACGAAGATCCCGGTCCGATCCGGACCGCCATCCGCCAGCGACGGACTCAGAATGTGGTGGGGATCTCCCCAGATCTCCTTCCGGCGCCCTGGCAGGCGCTGCGCCCGGGCGCCGTTCTGGTGGTTCCCCTCACCCTGGGCCTGGACGTCTTGGGCGCGCTTGTGTTCACCGACCCGGAGCCGCGGCAGTTTGAGCCGGAGCGGATCCAGCTTCTGGAGACCGTGGCCGCCCAGATGGCCCAAGCCATCAACAACGCGGCCCTCTATATGCTGATCACTCAGCAGGCCGAGCAATTGGGTAACACCCTCCGGGCCGTTCAGGAAGAAGCCTCCAAGCGCCAGGCCATCCTGGAGTCCATTGCCGAAGGCGTGATGGTGGCCGATGCGCGGGGCGAGGTCATCATGATGAACGCCGCTGCCGAGCAGATCCTGGGGCTGCGCCGGGAAGAGGTCCTCGGCCGGCCGATCCATCATTTCACCGGCCTATACGGGCCCGCCTGGCAGGAGTGGATGGCCTCCCTGCGCCGATGGCTTTCCTCCCCCCGAGGACAACCGCCGACTCTGTTCACACGCCACGAGCTCGCCCCCGAAGGCCGTTTCATCACCGTCCACGCCGCTCCGGTGATGATGGGCACCGAGTTCCTGGGCACTGTCTCGGTTTTCCGAGATATCACACCGGAGGTGGAGGCCGATCGCGCCAAGACCGAGTTCATCTCCACGGTTTCTCACGAGCTCCGCACCCCTATGACCTCTATCAAGGGCTATGTGGACCTTCTGCTCCTCGGATCGGGGGGGCCGCTTTCCGAGATGCAGTATCGCTTCCTGCAGATCGTGAAGGCAAACGCGGATCGGTTGAAGTTGCTGGTGGATGACCTGCTGGATATCTCCCGCATCGAGAGCGGCCGCCTTCAGTTAGATCTCCGTCCGGTGCCCCTGGAGGCAGCGGTGGAAGCCGTGGTAGCCGCTCTGAAGGCTCGCATCGATGAGAAGAACCAGCGCCTGGAGCTCGATCTCCCCGAGTTCCTCCCCCCCGTCCGGGCGGATAAGGATCGCCTGATCCAGATCCTGATGAACCTGGTCAGCAACGCCCACAAATACACACCAGAAGGCGGGCGGATCCGCATCCGGGCCCGCATCGAGGACGAAGCGGTTCACGTGGAAGTCAGCGACACGGGGATCGGCATCCCTCCGGAGGCCCTTCCCCGCATCTTCGAGCGCTTTTATCGCGTGGACGACCCGCGGGTCCAGGAGACCCCTGGAACAGGCCTGGGGCTTTCCATCGTGAAAGCCCTGGTGGAGATGCACGGCGGGCAGGTCTGGGTGGAAAGCGAGATCGGCAAAGGATCCACGTTCCATTTCACGATCCCCATCGCCTCTGAGGCGCCTGCTCCAGCCGAGCGCCTTCCAGCTTCAGCGCCGGTCCCCGTCCGGGCGGACGGGGTTTCTCCTATCCTGATCGTGGAAGACGATCGCCATATCGCCGACCTGCTGGTCCAGCACCTAGAGCGCGCAGGATATCGAACCCTGGTCGCTCATCGAGGTGAGGAAGCCCTACGCCTCGCCCGGGAGGAGCGTCCGCAGCTGATCACCCTGGACATTTACCTTCCGGACCTCGATGGCTTCACGGTTCTGGAGCGTCTGAAATCGGATCCGGCGACCGCCGAGATCCCCGTGGTCATCGTCTCCGTCATCGCCGATCGCCAGCGAGGGGTGAGCCTGGGAGCAGTAGACGTGCTGGGCAAGCCCGTGGACATGGAGCAACTGCTGCGGGTAGTGCATCAATATGCTCGACGGCATGCGCATATCCTGATCGTCGATGACGATGTGGGGACCCGCTCTCTGCTCCAGGATACCCTGCGCAATCACGGGTTCCAGGTCACCGCCTTCGGGAACGCTGTGGAGGCGCTCGCATGGATTGAGGCCCAGCGCCCCGACTTGGTGCTGATGGACCTTAAGCCAGCCGGGATGAGCGGACTGGATGCCTTGGCGCGGCTGAAAGCCAATCCGAAGACCACGGACATCCCGGTGGTGATCATGACGGCCAGCGCCACCGATCCGCTGGGGAAGCGCCGTCAGGCCCTGGCCATCGGGGCGACGGACTTCTTCCTCAAGCCGTTCCCGCTGGAGGAGTTTGTCGCTACCATCCGGCGTCTCCTCGCCGAACCATCCCAGGGAAAACCTGACACTGAGGGAAAGCACTTCCTGTAGGAGCGACCCTAGGGGGTTGCCCTCCCCCAGAATTTGAAGGTCCTATAGGGGATTCTGGAGAAAGAGGCTCAGACAACGAATTGCGCGATCTGGTAGGAGGGATCCAGACGATGGCTAGGATTCTGATCGCCGAGGATGAACGGGACATTCGGGAATTGATCACTTTCACCCTGGAGTTCGGAGGCTTTCAGGTGATCGCCGCCGCGAACGGCCAGGAAGCGGTGGAGCTGGCCCGTCAGCATCGCCCTGACCTGATCATCTTGGATGTCCGCATGCCCAAGATGACCGGCTATGAGGCCTGTCGGATCCTGAAATCTCAGGAAGAAACGCGCGCCATCCCGGTTGTATTTCTATCCGCGAAAGGGCAGGAAGCGGAGATCCGCCAGGGGATGGAAGCGGGGGCTGATGCCTACATTCTGAAACCCTTCGCCCCCGACGAACTCATTCAGCAGGTGCAAATGATCCTGGATCGCCATAACACGGAATGATGTCGCTCCGATCCAAAATCCTTCGGGCTCGCTGGTAGCTCGCCCTTCCGTAGCTCGCCCTCCCCAAAACCGAATTCGGAGGGCGGGCCTCCTGGCCCGTCGCGTTGTGTCACGCGACCATCCAGGGAGCGAATCAGCGAGAGGCCAGCGAAAGAGGGAAAAGAGGGAGTAGATCGCAGTGAGCATTGCGACGGTCGGCGAGTATCTGATCCATTACGAGGCGTTGGGCCGGGGTCAGCCCGTGATCTTCCTGCACGGGTGGGTCGGGTCATGGCGTTACTGGCTGTCCACGATGCAGGCCCTCTCCCACCGATTCCGCACTTATGCGGTCGACCTGGTGGGGTTCGGGGACTCCGCTAAACCTCGCCAGGGAGCGGACTCCGTCTATCGTCTGGAGCGGTATGTAGAGCTGGTCCAGGAATGGATGGATCATCTGGGAATTCCCCAGGCCCACTTCATCGGCCACACCCTGGGGGCGATGGTCGCGATCCGAGTTGCCCTGCAACATCCCGACCGCGTAGGGCGGGTCCTGGCCGTTGGCTATCCGGTCTCCCTGGAGCTCCCGAAAGGGATTCTCGGGCCGGCGGGGAAAGGGATCCTGACCGAGCGGTTGAGCCGTCTCGCTCAGGAGTATCCCGAGGTGCAGCGGGAGCATCTGCGGGCGGATCCTGAGGCCATTGGTCTCTCGCTGGAGGAAGCCCTGACACGCCAGGACGCGCTCCGGGAGTGGCTTCGCCTGGCGGATCGTCCGCTGCTTCTGGTTTACGGCCGGCGGGATCCCTTGATCCCGCCTCCCCTCTTCTTGAACGGCAGCCTGGACGCCTCCATCCGCTTGATTATCCTGGAGGAAGGGCGCCATTTCCCCATGTTGGATCTCCCAGCCCCATTCCAGCGCCTGGCCGAGGATTTCCTCACCCTGCCGGATCCTTCCCAGATCACCCTGAAGGAAGAATGGCGGCGGCGATTTCGATAAGAGGAACATCGTTCGCAGGCCTTTTCCCTTTCCGACCTCTATGCGCTAAGATGGTCTCCGTCTCCATCCTGATCCCAGGAGGGGCCTATGTTCGGATACGCCGGACGGATCCTTCACGTGGATCTCTCCGTGGGGCATCTGTGGGTGGAGGAACCGGAGGAGGCCTTTTACCGCACCTATTGGGGCGGCAGCGCCATGGGGCTTTACTATGTGCTGAAACATACGCCGCCTCGGATCGATCCCTTCGACCCGCGCAACACTCTCACCGTCTTCCTCAGCGCTGCCACCGGCGTTCCGATCTCCGGCCAGAGTCGCGCCACCGTCAACGCTAAATCTCCCCTCACCGGCCTGATCGGCGATTCCCAGGCAGGGGGATTCTGGCCCGCCGAGCTCAAGTTCGCCCGCTTCGACGGGATCGTGATCTACGGCTGCGCCCCGAAGCCGGTTTACCTCTGGATCCACGATGGCCAGGCCGAGCTGCGCGACGCCTCTCATCTCTGGGGACGCCTCACCGGCGAAGTGGAGCAGATGCTCTACGAAGAGCTGGGGGATGACCAGATCGAGGTCGCCCAGATCGGCCCGGCCGGCGAGCGCAGGGTCCGCTTCGCCGCCATTATGAACATGTCGAATCGGGCTCATGGCCGCACCGGGATGGGTGCAGTGATGGGCTCCAAGAACCTGAAGGCCATCGCTGTCCGGGGCCGCTGGCGTCCTCCCGTTTATGATCCCCAGGCGCTCCAGCAATTAAATAAGCAGGGACCGACGGCTTATGAATCCAACCTTGCGGTCAAGAACCTGGGGATCTACGGGACGGCCAGCGTGCTGGCCGCGCAGAACGCCGCTGGCGGGCAGCCGACCCGCAACTACACCAGCGGCTTCTTTGAGGAAGCCGACCGCATCACCGGCGAGCGGATGGCCGAAACTATCCTCAAAGAGCGCGACACTTGTTACGCCTGCGTGGTCCGTTGCAAGCGGGTGGTGGAGGCGGAATGGCAGGGCCGGAAGATCGATCCTTTCTACGGCGGGCCGGAATATGAGACCCTCTCCACCTTCGGATCCTACTGCGGGGTCAGCGATCTCGAGGCCATCGCCTTAGCGAACCAGATCTGCAACCAGTATGGAGTGGATACGATCTCTTGCGGGGCGACTATCGCGTTCGCCATGGAATGCTTCGAACGGGGGATCCTCACGGAGACCGAGGTGGGCTTCCCCCTGCGCTTCGGCGACGCGGAGGCGATGATCCGACTGCTGGAGAGGATCGTGCGGCGCGAGGGCATTGGAGATATCCTGGCGGAAGGCTCCGCGCGGGCGGCTCAGATCATCGGCCGCGGGGCAGAAGATTGCGTGGTCGCTGTGAAAGGCCAGGAGCTGCCGGCCCACATGCCTCAGGTCAAGCGCTCCCTCGCCCTGATCTATGCGGTCAACCCCTTCGGCGCCGATCACCAGTCCAGCGAGCACGACACGCTCTACATGCCCAAATCCCCCCGCCTTTTCCTGGACCGCCTCGCTGCCCTCGGCCTGACAGATCCGCAACCACCCCGGATCCTGAACGAGGCGAAGATCCGCTTCGCCTACGAGACCCAGAAATTCTACAGCTTCCTGGACACCGCGGACCTGTGCCAGTTCGTCTTCGGTCCCTCATGGCAGCTCTACGGGCCCGAGGAGCTGGTTGCCCTGATGCGCGCGGTGACCGGATGGGAGGTGACCCTGGAGGAAGCGATGCAGGTCGGGGAGCGCCGGCTGAACATGTTGCGAGCCTTCAACGCGCGGGAAGGAGTCGGGCGGGACCGCGATACGCTGCCCAGGCGGCTGTTTGAGCCCTTGAAGGGCGGGAAGACCGACGGCCTGAGCGTGGATCAGGCGGAGTGGGAGGCCGCCCTGACCCGCTATTACGAGATAGCGGGGTGGGATCCTCAGACCGGCATGCCGACCCGGGAGAAGCTGGCGGCGCTGGGACTGGAGTGGATTCTCTCCGGGTAAGCGCCAGCCCCCCATCTTTGGGGTTTTCGGGAACTGGGCTGGGGGCCTTCGGCCCCCAGCCCCCGAAAAACCCCCCAAGATGGGCGAAGCACTAACGACGTAACTCTATATATTTGAGATGCGGAGCCTTCGGCCCTGCACCTCAAAACATCGTGAAGCGAGGCGCTAATCATTCTTTAACCGAACGCTTGTGTATTGTTTACCTCACGCTAACGCTCCTCTAAGGTCCATCGCCTATGCTGAGGGCTGGAAAAACCCCCCAGGGGTGCCACTGGAAACTCTGAAGGAGGTGGATGAGCCATGGCGCGCGAGCTGATGATCCGGGACCCGTTCGACCTGGCGTTCATGACCCTGCGCGAGGCGATGGACCGCATGTTCGATCAGGCTCTGATGCGGCCTTACAGCGGGTTCAGCACACCGGTGAACATCTATGAGCTGCCCGACCGCTATCATGTGAGCATCCTGATGCCGGGCGTGCGGCCGGAGAGCCTGGAGGTGCAGACGCTGGGCTCCTCCGTGATCATCCGCGGTGAAGTGACCCCGCCGGAGATCGAGCGTGAGAAGAACGTCGCGGCTCTGCGCTGCGAGTGGACGGGCGGGCGCTTCGCCCGGACGATCGAGTTTGGCGACCCAATCGACGCCGATCACATCGAGGCCCGGCTGGAGAACGGCGTCCTGCACCTCACCGTCCCGAAGGCCGAGTCCGTCCGGCCGCGGGTGATCAAGGTGCAGGTGGCCCGCTGATCCAACGCGTGGCGGGGCAGGCGGCTGGCCTGCCCCGCCGTCTCATTCCTCCTTCAAGCGCTCCCATTCCGCCCGCAATTGTTCCCGCCGCGCTTTGAGCTCCTCCAGTTTACGACGCTCCTTCTCGACCACCGCCGCCGGCGCTTTCAACGCGAACTCCGAGGCCAGCAGGGACTCCGTCTTCGCGATCCGCGCTTCTACATCCGTTAGCTCTCGTTCCAGACGGGCCCGCTCGGACGCCCGATCCACCATCCCCGCCAGCGGCAGATAAATCCGGATCGAACCAGCGAGATAAGCCCGCGCCTCGGCTGGGGGCTCCGACAGATCCGCTAGCAGCACCAGCCGGTCCGGATCCAGACGCGCCAGCCCGGCCAGCAGACCTCGATGGGCCTCCAGCACAGGCAGGAACTCCCCAGCGGCGATCCACGCCGCGATCCGCCGTTCCGACGGCACCCGGTGCTCCTCCCGGGCATTCCGGATCGCCCGCACGGTCTCGATCAGCGCCCGCATCCCTGCCTCCGCCGCTTCATCCACCGGCCCGGGGAGGGGCCAGGAGGCCACGATCAGGGCCTCCGCGCCATCTGTGGCCCCGGTCCGCTTCAGATAGCCCCAGAGCGCCTCGGTGATGAAGGGCATGAAGGGATGAAGCAGTCGGAGGATCCCATCCAGCACGTAAACCAAAACCCCGCGGGTCCGCGCCTGATCGGCCGCCGTGCCCCGATAAAGGGGCTCCTTGGCCATCTCGATATACCAGTCGCAGAACTCATCCCAGGTGAACTCATAGATGCGCCGGCCCGCCTCCCCGAAGTCGAAAGACTCCATCGCTTCGGTGACCGCCGCCACTGTGCGATGGTAACGGGAGAGGATCCAGCGGTCCGGCAGGGTAAGCGAGAGATCGTCCATTGAGGGACGCCCGATCGGCCCAGTGAGGGCGCCCAGCACGAAGCGGGCGGCGTTCCACAGCTTGTTGGCGAAGTTGCGGCTCCCTTCCACCCGCTGCAAGGAGAGGCGCATGTCATTCCCCGGGGTGGACCCAGTAGCCAGGGTGAAGCGCAGCGCGTCCGCCCCGTAATCCCGGATCACCACCAGGGGATCGATGACGTTGCCCTTCGTCTTGCTCATCTTCTCGCCCTTCTCATCCCGCACCAGGCCGTGGAGGTAGACGACCCGGAAGGGGATCTCCCCGGTCATGGCCAGCCCCATCATCACCATGCGGGCCACCCAGAAGAACAGGATGTCGTAGCCGGTCTCCATCACCGTGGTGGGATAGAAGTAGCGCAGATCCTCCGTGTCATCCGGCCAGCCCAGGGTCGCGAAGGGCCAAAGGGCGGAGGAGAACCAGGTGTCCAGCACATCCTCATCCTGGCGGATGCGGGCGCTGCCGCAGCGAGCGCAGACGGAGGGATCCTCCCGAGCGACCGTGATGTGCCCGCAATCGTCGCAATACCAAGCCGGGATGCGATGCCCCCACCAGAGCTGGCGGCTGATGCACCACGGGCGGATGTTCTCCAACCAGCGGAAGTAATCCTTCTCGAAGCGTTCCGGCAGGATTCGAATGCGCCCCTCCTTCACAACGCGAATGGCCGCCTCCGCCAGGGGCTTCGTGTGGACGAACCATTGAAGCGAGAGCAGCGGCTCCACGATGGTGTCGCAGCGCTGACACCGGCCAGGAGCGTAGCGATGGGGTTCGATCTTCACCAGTAGGCCTTCCCGGCGCAGATCCTCCACTAACGCCTCCCGAGCTCGGAAGCGATCCATCCCAGCGTAGGGGCCGCCGTTCTCGTTGATCGTGGCGTCCGGGTTCATCACATTGACGCGAGGCAGCCCGTGCCGCCCCCCGATCTCATAGTCCGTCGGGTCATGCCCCGGCGTTACCTTCACCGCCCCCGTCCCGAACCCGCGATCCACCGCCGGGTCGGCGATGATCGGGATCCGGCGGCCCAGGGCGGGCAACACGGCGATCCGGCCCACCAGACCGGCATAGCGCTCATCCTCGGGGTGCACCGCCACCGCCGTATCCCCCAGGATCGTCTCCGGGCGTGTGGTGGCCACCGTGATGAACGCTTTCGCGCCCTCCGCCCAGCGGCCGCTCCCCCATGGCGCAGCGGGGCCCTCCCAGCCGTTCCCCAGCAGCGGATAGCGGACGTAGTAGAGGAGCCCTTCTTCCTCTTCCTCCCGCTCCACCTCCAGATCCGAAAGGGCCGTCTCGCATCGCGGGCACCAGTTGATGAGATACTCGCCGCGGTAGATCAGACCCTGCTCGTAGAGGCGGACGAAGGCCTCGCGCACCGCCCGGGAGTAAATCGGATCCATCGTGAAGCGCTCCCGCGTCCAGTCGCATGAAGCCCCCAGCCGGCGCAACTGGCGGGTGATGGTGCCCCCGTATTTCTCCTTCCAGGCCCACACCCGCTCCAGGAACCGCTCCCGCCCCAGCTGATGGCGGGTGAGGCCCTCCTTCGCGATCTCCCGTTCCACCATCACCTGGGTCGCAATGCCCGCGTGATCCGTCCCCGGCACCCAGAGGGTCGGATCTCCTTTCATTCGACGATAGCGGATCATCAGGTCCTCGAGGGTCACGAACATGGCGTGGCCCATATGGAGCTCCCCGGTGATGTTGGGCGGGGGCATGGAGATCACAAAGGGGCGCTGGGCAGGGTCGATCTTCGGTGTGAAGAACCCCCGCTGCTCCCACCATCCGTAAATCGGTTCCTCGATCTCCTGCGGATTAAAGGTCTTGGGAAGCGCCATCGCTTCCATCGCCATCCTCCACCTCCCTCTTCTGAATCCGGGGCCCTTTAGGAGTGGGAAGGGCCATCAAGGGTGGATCCTCTCCTTCTCACCCCCAACCCATTTCACTCTCTCCTCCTCACGGTCCAGGGGGCCACCCACAAAACACCTGATCGGGGCTGAAACGGTGAGCAGGACCAGAACCTGCAGAGGTCCGGAGAACGCGTCAGGGGTCCATTCTCCAGCTTCCCCTAACGCTCTCAAATAAAAACGCCCCCTCCGTCACAAGGACGAGAGGGGGCGGACCTCCCGCGGTACCACCTTGCTTCAGGGGGATCGGAACCGCTCATCCCCCTGCGCTCGGGCTGCGGTAACGGGCAACGCCCGGGCCGGACTCAGGCCAGAGGTAGCGCTCCGGCGGTCATCCGGCCGGCTCCAGGGCGACCTTCGACACGGCGTGCGACAGGGACTTCCACCGGACCCCCTCGCTGGCGTCGCCGCCTGTGCCTACTCCTCCCCTTCATCGCCTTTCCGGAAGCGACGGCACGCGTTCAACGCGCGACGTCTCCGAAATCCCAGTTCTTCCTTCCTGAATGGCCCTGGCCCCTTCAGATGACCTGGAATCGCCCGGTGGCCTTCACAATCTTCTCCTTATAGTTCCGGATGTGGCGGAACAGCTTCTTTTTCAGGTCCTGCCACTCCGGGCTGGCGAGGATGCGTTGCAACGTCTCCATGTCCTGGGCGATCGCGCCGGTGAGGATCTGGGGGCCTTCGCCATACATCGTATACCAGGCGTCCGTCGGCTCCATTCCCAGGCGCATCATCCCCGGCGCGAACTCGCGGACAATGAACTCAAAATATTCCTGCTCGTGGCCGGGTTTGATATCCCAGGCCATCAACAGCTTGACCATCTCGGCCATTGTAGCGCTCCCTCCGTGAACACGGGGGCTCCCAACCTTGCAATCCTCAGGCAAGAGGCGCAGGTAACAAGCTAAGTTGCTTATATTGTAGCAATAGCCTCTGTTCTCCTGCAACTCCGATTTGACCAGGGATGAATCCCAAAAGAGATCTGCGTTCGCTGAAAAGGATCCATCCTGACCAAAATGGGACACACCTCTGGTTAAAGCAATCGCCTTTTCTCCAGAAGTTTATCCCAGGCGGATCACCCCCGTGATCAAGAACACAAACAACCCCAACAAAAACAGGTCCGCCAGAAGGAGCCCAAGCAGGATGAGGCGTTGGGATGGGGTGAGCTGCTGAAGGAAAGCTAAACGCTCAAACAGGGAAACAGTAGGACGGCTCTCCATACTCTCCTCAATGGCCTCTCCCTCTGGGACCTCGGAGAGATGCTGACGGATGTCCTCAAACATGAATCGCCTCCTCCGTCAGAAGAACTTATTCCTTGTTGCGGATAGATGGAACGGAAGTTAGTCCGGGGAGCGATGGCCCCTCCCCTTCCCATGGCCAACAGGCCATGGGAAGGGGGAGAAAACCTCTTTCGTGTGCTGGGCGAGGGGCCTTTAGCTTCCAACCCGGCACCCGAAAAACCCTTCGGCTAAAGCACTATCTGTGTTCTGCGTCTTTCCCCTGGAACAATTTCATCCAGTATTGCAGCTCCCCCTCATTCACCTCTTCGGGCTTCTCCTTCTCAGCAGCCTGGGCGGACGGCTGCGCTCCGAGCTGGCGCTGCATATAGGCCAGGAACTCCGGTGCGGGCCAGACCGTTGCGCCCCGACGTCGAGCCGCCTCCTGCACCCTTCGATCCGAAGAAACCACCACCAGCCCGCGGGGATTGCGCTCCGCCCGGATCCGGCGGATCAGGATCTCATCCGCCGTGACCCCGGAAGGTGCAAAGTGAACCGTCACGCCACCCCGGGGGGTCCAGGAGGAGACATTGCCTGGCGCTCCCCGATCGAAAACCACCGTGATCCGCCGTCCCGTCCGCATGGCCAGCCGCTGGAGCCGCTCTACCAGGCGGGCCTCATCATCCGGATCCTCCAACTGTAAATCCGGCATCGCCCCGATCAAATTGTGGCCATCGATCAGAAACGGCATGGATTATTCCCCAACACGTATGACGCCAGGTGGAACTTCCGAGCTCTCCCATAGGTTTTTGGGGGAGAGAGGCCTGGCCCGCTTCCCTGTCAAAAGATTTTGGGGTGGGGGGGAAAAGGGCCCTGGGCCAACCCCCCCCCCCCCCAAGCCCCCCCCAAAACCACGGCCCGCCGGGCCCGACGGGGGGAGGTAAATTTAAGGGGCGGCGC
>NZ_JANWXB010000141.1 GCF_025055495.1 Thermoflexus sp.
CCTCCCCAGGGTCTCGGGGGCCCAGAGAAGAGGTTCGGTGGCCTCTCTCGCCCCAAAACCCTACGAATCAAAAACGCAATCCGCCACAAGTAAACACTACCAGGCTGCCGAAAGCAACTTTCCCAACCGGAAGCATCGCTCAGGTTCCCCTCACGCAAACCGCACCACCTGACGCACCACCTCCCCGCGGGCCAGCGCGTCGAAGCCCGCATTGATCTCCTCCAACTGGATCGAGCGGCTGAAGAGGAGATCCACCGGCAGCATCCCGGCCTGATAAAGGGCCAGGAACCGCGGAAGATCCCGACGGGGGACAGCGGACCCCATATAGGAGCCCTTGATCGTTCGCTCCTCCAGCACAATGCTCACCGCCGGGACGCTGAACATGCGCTCCGGATGCGGCAGGCCGATTGTGATGGTAACGCCCCCTCGTCGGGTGGCCTGGTAAGCCTGAACCAGCACCTGCTCGCTGCCGACGCTTTCGAAGGCATAGTGAACCCCACCCCCGGTGAGATCTCGAACGGCCTCAACAGGATCCACTTCGCGGGCGTTCAAGACATGGGTGGCTCCCATCCGGCGGGCCAGGTCCAGCTTCGCTGGGAGGATATCCACCGCGATGATCGGATAAGCGCCCGCTAGGCGCGCTCCCATCACCACGCTGAGCCCCACGCCCCCCAGTCCGAAAACGGCCACACTCATCCCTGGCTCCACGCGGGCAGTGTTCACCACTGCACCCACCCCAGTTATCACCGCGCAGCCGAATAGGGCTGCTCGCTCCGGCGGAATCTCTGGATCGATGCGGATCAGTGACTCCTGCGCGGCGATCGTAAACTGAGAGAAGGCGGAAACTCCCAGATGATGATGCAGGGGCTGTCCGGAGGCGTTGCGGAACCGCCGGGCGCCGCTCAGCAGCGTCCCGGCCGCATTGGCCCGGTTGCCGTTTTCGCACAAAACCGGACGGCCGGTGACGCAATAGACGCAGCGCCCACACATCGGGACAAATGAGAAGACCACATGATCCCCTGGTCGCAAATCGTGGACCCCCGGACCGACCTCCCGCACGATCCCTGCTGCTTCATGGCCCAGGATCATCGGCGTAGGCCGCGGGCGGGAACCGTCGATCGCGGAAAGATCCGAGTGGCACAGGCCCGCCGCCATGATCTCCACCAGCACCTCTCCCGGCCCCGGTCCCTCCAGCTCCACCTCCTCCACGGAGAGAGGACAGGTTTCTTCATAGGGCCTGGGCTTCCCCATTTCGTAAAGAACGGCCGCACGGGTCTTCATGCTGGCCTCCTCCTTTCCCGGGAAGAAGTAGCGATGAAGAACATCCTATCGTGTAGGGCAATCTCCACCCCCCTTTCCCCCTCCCCGTGCAGCTTTGCCGCACGGGGAGGGAGGAATTCGTTCTTTAGGAATTCGTTCTTTATTGTAGGGTGCGGGCCGCCAGAGGCGGCCCGCACCCCATAAACCGTTAGCTGAACACGCAGCAAAGGCAACATATGGCGCGGGCCGGATCACCACCCAA
>NZ_JANWXB010000188.1 GCF_025055495.1 Thermoflexus sp.
CCAGCACATCCGCCAGCGTTCGAACCTCCGCCATCGCCATCACCCCTTTCCCCAGAACCAAGCGAGGAGCCTATCCCCTCTTCCCATGATACGCCCCGGCTTCCGGCCCTGGGAAGCGCAGAGGCGTTCCCCCCATCCAACGAATGCACTCACGGCGCTGATTCTTCCCGGCGGGGGACAATGGAGAAGGAGGAGCAGGCAGAGACAACCGGAGACCAGAGCGTCAATGGACCTGTTATCATTTTAAACCTTAAGCCCCTTTTCTTGGAAAAGAGTGTTCTCCTTCAGGGGGAGCGCTCGGATCTCGGGTCGCGGACGACGGGGACCATCGAGAGCCCGTGCTACGTGCTCTCAAAAACAACGGGCACTCACGTGCCCTACTACGAACGAAAAAGACATTCTTTGTAGTAGGGCACGAAAGCGCCCGTTATGGGTTCTCAATCTAAGGGTGAGGGTTTGGGTATCCAGCGGCGAACACTGAGGCGAAAGGTGCTTGGCACCGCCTCACCAAGCCCCCAGAGAAGGTTCGGAGAAAAGGCAGGGACAGGGGCTTCGCCACCGCCCCCCTCTTCCTCACCACTCCATCCAGGGATGGGCCCGGCCATCCCTCGTGAGGAGATAGATCGTCAGGGGACCGGTTCGATTGCCGCTCATCCCGGGAGATCCGGGAGGCATACCCGGGAGGGCGATCCCCCGCGCGTCCGGACGCTCCGCCCACAGACGGACGATGGCCTCCAGCGGGACGTGACCTTCGATCACATAAGGGCCTAACCGGGACGTGTGGCAACTCCACATTGATTCCGGAATCCCCCATGCCCGTTTCAGCGGCGTCAGGTCATCTTGCTGGACGACATGGACGGCCGCGCCATGGCTCCGAAGATAACGGATGTATTCGACACAGCATCCACAGTTAGGGGTGAGATAGACCGTCACCACTTCCCCTGTCAGGGAGCTGGCCAGCTGGGCCGCGGGGGAGGAGCTTCCGCAACCGATCAGGAGCAGGAGCCCCAGCGCCGCCAGGCTCAGAGGCAGAAACCCTCTTTCCCGAAGCGCCATAGGATCCTCCCCAGGAAAATTCGTGGATTCGTGCTCCCATTCGTGGCCGGCCCATTACGCGCGGAACCCGCGCAGGCGCAAGGAGTTGGTCACGACGAAGATCGAGGAAAAGGCCATCGCCCCGGCGGCCATCATCGGATGCAACAGGCCCATGGCGGCCACCGGGATCAGAATCACGTTGTAAAAGAAGGCCCAGAACAGGTTCTGACGGATCGTCCGCATCGTCCCGCGGGAGAGCCGGATCGCCTGGGGCAGCAGGCGCAGATCCCCTCGCATCAGGGTCACATCGGCGGTCTCCATCGCCACCGCCGTGCCGGTTCCCATCGCAATCCCCACATCCGCCTGGGCCAGGGCGGGGGCGTCGTTGACGCCATCCCCCACCATCGCCACCCGATGGCCTTCCCCCTGGAGCCGACGGACGATCTCCGCCTTTTCGGCGGGCAGGACCTCCGCGAAGACCCGATCGATGCCGGCCTGATGGGCGATCGCCTCGGCGGTGCGCCGGTTATCGCCCGTGATCATCACGGTCTGCACGCCCAACCGATGTAACGCGGCGATCGCCTCAGCCGCCTCCGGCTTCAGGGCGTCCGCTAAGGCGATCAGTCCGATCACTTCCCCATCCCGGGCCACCAGCATCGTGGTCCGCCCCTTCTCCTGAAGGGCGCGCGTCGCCTCGCCCCATTCCTCCAGCGCCACCCCCTCGGCCTGGAGCCACGAGATCTTGCCCACCCGCACCACGCTCCCATTCAGCTGGGCCGCCACACCCCGGCCGGGCCATGCCGAGAAGCCCAGGGGCTTCTCCAGCGGGAGCCCCTGGGTTCGGGCCGCTTCGACCACCGCCTGGGCCAGCAGGTGCTCGCTCCCCTGCTCAACGCTGGCCGCCAGCGCCAGGACCTCCTCGGGGGTCCGGTCCGCGCGCGGGATCACCTCGGTCACCACCGGCCGGCCCTGGGTGAGGGTGCCGGTCTTATCCAGCGCGATGACCGTCGCCCTCCCCAGCTGCTCCAGGGCCTGAGCGCTGCGGAAGAGGATCCCCATCGTCGCCCCCCGGCCCGTCCCGACCATGATGGCCGTGGGCGTGGCCAACCCCATAGCGCACGGACAGGCGACGACCAGGACGGCGATGGCGTTCACCATCGCCCGCGTGAAGCCCGCCCCACCGATCGTCAGCCAGCCCAGGAAGGTCAGGGCGGCGACGGCCATCACAATGGGAACGAAGACCGCGGAGACCTGATCGGCCAACCGCTGGATGGGTGCCCGGCTGCCCTGGGCCTCCCGGACCATCCGGATCATCCCAGCCAGCACTGTGTCCCGACCGACGTGAGTGGCCTCCACCTTCAACAGCCCGTGCTGGTTGATCGTCCCCCCTAACACCCGATCGCCCGGGCCTTTCTCCACCGGAAGCGATTCCCCGGTCATCATGGACTCATCCACGGCGGAGCGGCCCTCCAGGACGACGCCGTCGGCCGGGATACGCTCCCCGGGGCGGACAATCAGGAGATCTCCCACCCGGACCTCCCCGGCCGGGATCTCGATCTCCTGACCGTCCCGGAGCACGCGGGCCCGTTCTGGCTGTAACGCTATCAGGGCGCGGATGGCCTCGCTGGCTCGCCCTTTGGCCCGCGCCTCCAGATATTTCCCCAGAACGATGAGGGTGATGATCACTGAAGCGGTTTCGAAATAGGTGTAACGGCCCAGGGCCGTGCTGCCCAGGGTGAGGGCAAGGGTGACCGCCAGGCTATAGAAATAGGCAGCGGAAGTGCCCAGGGCCACCAGCACGTCCATGTTAGCGGTCCCCAGCCGCAGGGCCCGATAAGCTCCCCGATAGAAATCCCATCCGACTCCGAACTGCACCGGCGTGCTGAGGAGGAGGAGCATCCAGTCCAAGAGCAGCGGCCGGATCATCCCGGGCATGACGCTGTGGAGGAGATCGAATTGCATGCTCAGCCAGAATGTGGGAAGTGTGAAGGCCAATCCCACGAGAAGGCGCCGGCGCTGGCGGGCCAGCTCCGCCTCCCGGGCCGCCTGCTCCGCATCGGCCCCTGTCTCTTCCAGCTCCCCAGCCGTCTCCACCACCTCGTAACCGGCCTCCCGGACCGCCTGGATCAGGCCGCGGAGGGAGGCCAAGCCGACCACGTAGGTGACACCGGCGCGCCCCGTTGCCGGGTTGACTGTGGCCTCCAGCACGCCAGAGACACTGCGCAGAGCCTGCTCGAGGGCGTGGGCGTCGTCCGGGCGGGTCATTCCGGAGACCGGCAGCTCCACCGTAGCGGTGGCCACATCATAGCCAGCCGCCCGGATGCGCTCGACGGCCTGGCGGATATCCATCGCCGGGGGATCCAGCCGCACCACCGCCTGCTCGGCGGCGAAGTTCACCGAGGCCTCCAGCACCCCGGGCGTGCGCTTCAACGCTCGCTCCACCGTCCGGGCGCAGTTGACACAGGTCATGCCCACAATGGGGAGCACGACCTCTCGCGTCTCAGCCATCGCGAACCTGCCTCCTGAACAAATTGGGCCACCTCGAGAGGTTGCCCCTACGATAGGCGTGGAATCCCATGAAGCGCCCGCCTACGCGTTCCCCAAAAGGAACAGATACGGAACGAAGCGAAGAGCCTGTTACATGCCCGCAAGAACCGGCGCTCCCCCGTTCTACTGGATGGGCAGCTTCTCACCCCTGCCCTTCACTGGATGCTGGAGGGTATCCGATTTCATGGAGCACCGCCACGATCTGCTCCCAGGTCGCTGGCGGCTCGAAGGCCACCGTCACCTGTCGGTTCGTCACATCCCCCTGCACTTCCTTCACCCCTTGCAGAGCACGCAATTCACGGGTGATGGTGTGAATGCAATGATGGCATGAGATGTTGGGCGCAATGAACGTTCGGGTCTCCATCGGTTCGCCTCCTCCCAAAATTGTGGCGGCCATCCCTCGCGATCGCGTAACCCGTCCGACTCATATTTTTTGCGCTGCCTCGAAGACCTCCACGATCTCCTGCAACACGCGTTCCCGCTGCTCCGGATCATCCCCGCGGATCGCGGTGGTGACGCAAGTGCGCAAATGCTGACTCAGCACCAGGTCGTTCACCTTCGACAGGGCCCGTTGCACCGCCTGCACCTGCCGGATGATGTCGATACAGTAAGCGTCCTCCTCCACCATCCGGGCGATCCCTTCCACGTGCCCAGCGATGCTGCGCAGCCGCCGCAGGACCTCCGCTTTCGTTCGGGCCTCCATGTCCCCCTCCCGGATCTACCCCCTCCCCCCGGGGGAGGGGTTCAAGGAAATTGTATCCCGGGCCAGGGGGTCTGTCAAACGGAGGATGCGGGGTCCCGTATCCCGGGGATGGCAACCCGGAAGCGCGCCGGCGCAACCCTGTTTTGGGGATGTCAGATGAGCGTCCTCTTGGTTCCCGCCCCTCCGCCCTTCGCCGACGCCATCCTTTGAAAAAGCCAGTCCCTGGCTACGGGGTCCTTTACGCCTGGGCGTTCTCCCTGCGTGGACTAAAGGAAGACCGAAACGACCGGTTCAGCGCCTGGAAGCCTTCGCCAGATACTGGGATTAGAGAGCTTCGAGGGCATCCGGGAAGGGGTTCCGAATGGAGGGGCCGGTGGAAAAGGCTTCGGGGCTGCTTTGAGATCTGGAGGGGGGACAATGGAGGGTAGAGCATCGGGATCGGTTAGCGCCGTTTAGGTTTGAGCTCAGCGAGGCTGCCCGGTCGGCCGCCGGAAGGCGAGAACAAATATTATGTTTCGCCCGGCGCAAAGGGGGTGATGATCGGCGGCGCCCCCCTCAGATCGGAAGGCGCCGCCGATCATCACCCCCTATCCCCCGAAAAAACCAGAGGGCTTACGCCCGGGCCTTATGCAGGGCCTTCAAGCATCGGGCGCAAATGTGGATCCGACGGGTGACGCCATTGATGGTCACCCGCTTCTTCTGAACATTGGCCATGAACCGACGGCGTTCGGCATGGTTCGAGTGGCTGACGTAGTTGCCGAAGGCCGTCCCTTTTCCGCAGATCTCACACCGCGCCATCTCTTCTCCTCTCGATCGCAGCAGGATGTGCCTTAGAGAAACGCGCAGATGATTTTACTCTAAGAGATCCCCTTCGTCAACGATAGGGCGGAGTGCGGGTTAGGTGCGCTATGGGGGTATAATCAACCTGAAAGCATCTGCCGTGGAGGATTCGGATGGCCTTTACTGTTCGGGATTTTGAGGACTTGACCCGTTTGCTAGACAAGCATCCAGAGTGGCTGGAGGCCCTTCGGCAGCGGCTGCTCACGAAGGAGCTCCTTCAGGTCCCCAAGACCCTGCGAGGGCTCTCCACTCGAATGGGCAAGGTAGAAAAGAGCCTCGAGAGCCTGAGCCAAACGGTCCAGACGCTGGCCCAATCGGTGGCTGCCCTGGCCGAGGCCCAGCGCCGCCACTATGAGGAGTTCGCCGCCCACCGCCAGGAGTTCCTGGCTTATCGCCAGGAGACCGAGCGCCGCTTCGCCGAACTCGCGGAAGCCCAGCGCCGCACCGAGGAGCGGGTGGGACGCCTGGAAGAGGCCGTGGCTGCCCTGGCCGAAGCCCAGCGCCGCCACTACGAGGAGTTCGCCGCCCACCGCCAGGAGTTCCTCGCCTACCGCGAGGAGACCGAGCGCCGCTTCGCCCAACTGCGGGAGGAGCTCGCCACCTATCGGGCCGAAACCGACCGCCGCTTTGCGGAGCTGGCCGAGGCCCAGCGCCGCACTGAGGAGCGGGTGGGACGCCTGGAAGAGGCCGTGGCCGCCCTGGCCGAGGCCCAGCGTCGCCACTATGAGGAGTTCGCCGCCCACCGCCAGGAGTTCCTCGCCTACCGCGAGGAGACCGAGCGCCGCTTCGCCGAGCTGGCGGAGGCCCAGCGACAGACTCAGCTACAAATCCAGGAGCTGGTTCAAACCGTGGGCGAAATCCGCTCTGACCTGGGCCACATGCGATCCACGCTGGACCGCTTCGCTCAGGTCATCGGATCCGCCGTGGAGGAGCGGATGATCCCGGCCCTGCGGGCCTGGGTGGAAAGCCAGGGTGGAACCCTATTGGGCCCCGTGGTCTCGATGACCCTGGATGGGATCGGGGAGGTGGATGGAGTGGCGCAGGTGCGCTGGCCCGATGGCCGGGAGGGATGGCTGCTGGTGACGGCGAAGACCAAGGTGTGGCCACGGAGCATCGAGGAGTTTGTAAAGGAGATTCTGACCCATCCGCAGGCGCGGCGGGCGCTGCGGGAGAAGGGGGTGCGGGATCCGGTGTGGCCGGTGGTGTTCGGACTCACGATCGATGATCGGGCGCCGAAGGCGGCGGATACGGCAAAGGTGGGACTGCTGTCGAGTCAGGAGGGGATCATCGTGCCGCCGGTCCCCTGGTCTCTGGAGCAGGGCACCTTCCTGTCGGATTAAAGGTGGGCAGGGCTGCTGAAGGGGACCGCCCGCGAAAATGGCACATTTTTAGGGAGCGGAGCTGGTCGCCGAAGGCGACGGGCTCTGCTCCCCTGAGCCCCTAAGAGGGGGCGAACGATAGCACTCCGGCTAGGGCGACAAAGAACTTCACGATCTGATCGTTTCGGAGGCTCAGGAGGCCTCCAGGCGGATCCGGGCCAGGGAGGCGAGGCGATCGGATTCTCCGAGGGCGATCAGGCGGCTCCCTCGGGCCGATCGCCCGGCCTGGGGGATCTCCGCCACCGGGATCCGGATCGCCATCCCATTGGCCGTCAGCAACACCACATCCTCTTCGGGCCGCACCACCCGCGCCGCCGCGATCTCGCCGATCTCCTCCAGGCGATCGGCGATCGTCCGCACCCCTCCGGTGGCCCGGCCTTTCTGGGGATACTGGCTCAGCGGCGTGCGCTTTCCAAACCCACGGGCAGTCACCACCAGCAGCTCTCCCTCCGGATCGAAGCGGTCCAGGGCCACCACGAAGTCCCCTTCTTCCAGCCGGATGCCCCGCACCCCGGCAGCCGTCCGACCCATGGGGCGGACCTCGGCCTCCTCGAAGCGCAGCGCTTGCCCCTGGGCAGTGACCAGCAGGAGATCTCCGGCCCCGTCGCTGAGGCAAACATCCTGGAGCACATCGCCTTCCTCCAGCCCGATGGCCACCAGGCCGGCGGAGCGGGTGGTGAGGAACTCGCTCAGCGGCACCCGCTTGATCTTCCCCTGTCGGGTGGCCATCACCAGATAGCGATCGCCGCCGTTGCCCCCCGCCTCTTCAATCCATGCCGGCGACACGGCCACAGCAGCGGTGATCCGTTCCCCTTCCATCAGGTTGATCAGATTCACAATCGGAAGGCCCCGGGCGGCACGGTCGGCATCGGGGACCTCATAGGCGCGGATCCGATAGGCTCGCCCTTGATCGGTGAAGAAAAAGAGGTAATCCAGGGTGCGACAGGCGAAGACCCCGGCCACGGCGTCGTCCTCATCGGTTGTCATGCCGGTGACCCCTCGCCCGCCTCGACCTTGAGGCCGATAGGCGGTCACCGGCACCCGCTTGACGTATCCGCGATGGCTGAGAAGCACCAGCGCGGGCTCATCAGGGATCAAATCCTCCACGGCGAACTCCGCCGTCGCCTCGGGGAGGATGTGGGTGCGGCGGGGATCGGCGTATTTGTCCTTCAGGCTCTGGAGTTCCTCCCGGATCACCCCCAGGATCTTTCGGGGATCCGCCAGCAGGGCCTCCAGATCCGTGATGCGGGCCGTCAGGCCCTGGTATTCCTCCTCCAGCCGCTGCCGTTCCAGGGCGGCCAGGCGTCGCAACGGCATGTCCAGAATGGCCTGGGCCTGGATCTCGGTGAGCCCGAAGCGGCCCATCAGCTGGACCTTCGCCGTCTCCGCGTCCGGGGCGTTGCGGATCAGGGCGATAACCTCATCCAGAAACTGGAGGGCGATTCGCAGCCCCTCCAAGATATGGGCGCGGGCCTTCGCTTTCTCCAGATCATACTGGGTCCGCCGGGTGACCACCTGGATGCGGTGCTCGACGAACAGCTGGAGGATCCGCTTCAGGGAAAGGACTCGCGGCTGGCCATCCACGAGGGCGAGCATCTGGACGCCGAAGGTGGTCTGGAGAGGGGTGAACTTCAGCAACTGGTTGAGCACCGTTTGCGGCCGGGCGCCCCGCTTGAGCTCGATGACAATGCTCAGCCCATGGCGGTCGGACTCGTCCCTCAGGTCGGCGATGTCATCGATCCGCCCCTCGCGGACCAGCTCGGCGATCCGCTCGATCAGGGCCGCCTTGTTCACCTGATAGGGCAGCTCCGTCACCACGATCCGCCATCGCCCCCCCTTCAATTCCTCGATCCGCGTCACCGCCCGCACCACCAGGCGGCCGTGGCCGGTAGCGTAAGCGGCCCGGATCCCCTCCTGCCCCAGGATCAACCCACCGGTGGGGAAATCGGGCCCCGGGATGAAGCGCATGAGGTCCTCGATGGTCACCTCATCCCGTTCCTCCCAGCGGTCGATCAGGTAAACGAGGGCGTCGCAGACTTCGGCGAGGTTGTGGGGGGGGATGTTGGTCGCCATCCCCACCGCAATCCCCGACGCCCCGTTGATCAACAGCTGTGGCGCCTTCCCCGGCAGCACCACCGGCTCCCGCAGCGTCCCATCAAAATTGTCCACCCACTCCACCGTCTCCTTCTCCAAATCCGCCAGCAGCTCCTCCGCCATCGCCGTCAGCCGCGCCTCCGTATACCGCATCGCCGCCGGCGGATCCCCATCCACCGACCCGAAGTTCCCCTGCCCCTCCACTAGCGGATAGCGCATCGTGAAGTCCTGGGCCATCCGCGCCAGGGCCTCATACACCGCCATATCCCCGTGCGGATGAAACTTCCCCAGCACCTCCCCCACAATCCGGGCCGACTTCTTGTAAGGCGCGTTCGAACGCAGGCCCATCTCGTGCATCACATACAGGATGCGCCGCTGCACCGGCTTCAGCCCATCCCGCACATCCGGCAGCGCCCGCGCCACAATCAC
>NZ_JANWXB010000238.1 GCF_025055495.1 Thermoflexus sp.
TCGCCGCCCACCGCCAGGAGTTCCTGGCTTACCGGCAGGAGACCGACCGTCGCTTCGCCGAACTGGCCGAGGCCTTGCGCCGTCTCATTGAGCAGGTCGAGGGCCTCCGCCGGCGCGCCGACGATCACGCCCGGGACATCGGCGAGCTCAAGACCATGCGCCTGGAGGCCCTGTATCGCGAAGAGGCGGCCTCGCTGTTCCGGGGCCTCCTCCGCCGCGCCACAGTCGTCCCCAGCCCTCAGAAGAACCAGATCCTGGACCAGGCGGTGGAGGCGGGGCGGATCACCCTTGAGGAGGCCGACCGGGCAGCCGCTGTAGATCTGCTGGTGGAAGGTTTCCACCGGCGCGAGGATCGACGCCTCTTCCTGGCCGTGGAGATCTCCTTTCTGGGGAGCGACCGGGACGTCCGGCGGGCCGCCGAACGGGCGGCGATCTTCGCCCGCGCCCTCCAGACCGAGGTGTGGGCGGTGGTGGCCAGCAAAGACCTCACCGGCCCCGCCCGCCGGGCCGCCCACGAGCTCGGCGTCTGGTGGGTCCAGGACGGCCGGGCGTTCCGCCCCGACGAAGTCCTGACCCCGGAGCCGGAGGAAGAGTAGGCCAGGGACGACGGCCTCCCCTTACCCGGCGAACGCCGGGCGGCTCCAGGTTAGGCGCTCGGCATACTGCCGACGGTCGTATTCCCGGTATTCCCCCCGACTTGATCTTCCGCCACCACCCCTCGCTCTCCACATACCACCGCACCGTCTTCTCCAGCGCCTCGTCCAGCGTATGCCGGCTCCGCCACCCCAGCGCCACGATCTTCGAGATATCCAGGGCGTAACGCCGGTCGTGCCCCGGGCGATCCGGCACCAGGCGGATCAGCTCGGGAACATCTCAGCAGGCGTCTTGCGCCCGAGGGGCGTGCGATCGAAGTCGGCGTCAAAACTTACTAAGGTTAGCCTGTGTTTTTCAGCCGCCACGTACTGGTAGGCATCATCAAAGTCCAGATGATATTCCGCCATGATCCCAACCACGCGCTGCATATCCTCAGGCTCCAGGCGGATCAGCGAAACCGCTCCGTCCAGAAACGCATCCTGCACAAATTGTAGAAAAGCCTGGGCTTTGTTCAGCCGGCCGAGCACGATCCCGATGGAATGAAAACCGAAGTCCGTAATGCATAGCTGGTCTGAGGGCGTTCTGTCCAGAAAATCCCCTACTTCTTCTGCCCTCGCCTGATCCAGAAACCGCTCCAACCACACGTTCGTGTCCACCAAATACATCGCTTAATCCCCCCGCCACTCCAGGGCTTTCTTCTGGAGCTCCAGGGCGGTATACTGGTCCCGATACTCCCGAAGCGCGCCGGCCCAGTCCTGACGCAGGGGCCTTCCGCGTTTCCGGGCCCGTTTCTCCAGCAAAAATTGCGCAAAATCGGCAACCTCCTCTTGAAGTTCCGGCGGCAGCTGACGGATCAGGTCTTCCAGCCTTCGCATGGGTTTTCTTCCCTCCTCTTGGAGCTCTTGGAGCGGACAGGGCCGTTCCAGGCGTCCCGCCGCTCCAGGCGGAATCCGATCATGGCCTTCCGGACGGAGGAAACCCCCAGAGCGGATGACGGCGCCGGACAGAGGATCGCACCACCCCGATCATCCGGCGAACGCCGGGCGGCTCCGGGCCAGGCGCTCGGCATACTGCCGACGGTAGTATTCCCGATATTCGCCCGACTTGATCTTCCGCCACCACCCCTCGTTCTCCACATACCACCGCACCGTCTTCTCCAGCGCCTCGTCCAACGTATGCCGGCTCCGCCACCCCAGCGCCACGATCTTCGAGATGTCCAGGGCGTAACGCCGGTCGTGCCCCGGGCGATCCGGCACCAGGCGGATCAGCGAATAAGGCTTCCCCAACAGATCCAGGATCTTCTTCGCCACCTCCAGGTTCGGCGTCGAGATCCCCGTCCCCAGGTTGTAGATCTCCCCCGGCTGTCCCTTGCGCAGCACCAGATCGATGCCCTCACAATGGTCCAGCACGTATTGGTAATCTCTCATCTGCTGCCCATCCCCGTAGAGCGGCAACGGTTCGTCGTCGATGGCGTTGGTGATGCACAGGGGAACGAATTTCTCGGGATACTGATAGGGGCCGATGTTGTTGGAGCCCCGGGTGATGGTCACCGGCACGCCGAAGCTCGTGTGATACGCCAGACAGAGCAGATCCGCCCCGGCCTTGCTGGCCGAGTAGGGGCTGCGGGGCGCCAGGGGATCCCGTTCCGTGGAAGCCCCCTCCAGCACCTCGCCGTAGACCTCATCGGTGGAAACCTGGTGGAAGCGCAGCCCGAACTCCCGAACCGCCTCCAGCAGCACGTAAGTCCCATAGACGTCCGTCTGGACAAAGCTGCCAGGCTCCATCAACGAGCGGTCCACATGGGATTCGGCGGCGAAATTCACGATGGCCTCGATCCGGTGCTCCCGGATCGCCTCGCGCACCGCCGCTGCATCGCAGATGTCGCCCCGGACGAAGGCATAGCGGCCCCGGAAGCGCTCGGCGACATCCCGGAGGTTATCGAGATTCCCCGCATAGGTCAGCTTGTCATACACCAGCACATAGGCGTCCGGATACGTCTCCAGGGTCCAGCGCACGAAATTGGAGCCGATGAAGCCAGCCCCGCCGGCCACCATCAACCGCTTCACGATCGCCTCCTGTGAGGAATAAGGGTCCACCCCACCAGAGGATGGATCTTCTCTGGATTATAGCGGAGGGCTTCGCTCGGCGGTATGGGGATCAGCGGGCCAAGCCCCCGATGCGTCCCATCCAGCGTCCATGAAGGGGGGACCCGCAGGGCCCTCCCCATGACGCTGGGGGCAACTTTGGCCCTTGGAGCGGAGGGGAAGAGGAGGACGGCGCCGCGGGGCCCTTCCACCGTTCGATCCGCTCTCGAGGACGCAGCTCCGGGCACGACCCGTGGTGGGCTCTGGGGCCCCGATACCCGATATGGGACATTTACAAAAGACCCGCACGCCAGCGGGTGCAGAATCCAGCGTGTCCGGCCGGGATGCCCCCGATTTCCCTGAAGGCGCGCCAGCGCGGCTGTGGAAAACGATGTGGAGAACGAATTCAGAACAGGCGCCATGTGGGGGATAAACATCCCAGGGTTGGGGATTCCCCGCTGGGAATTGTGGAAAACCCTGTGGAAAACCTTCAGGTTAAACCTGCGCGCCATGAATTGCCCGGGAGAGAGGTCCCGAATAAAATCGACGAAGCATCCGCCAGCATCAGAGGCCCCAGCCTCTCCTCGGGGCGATCCGGCAAGGCGCTTTCGGAGCTGGAGAAACTCTGCGGTCTTGCGTGCTCTCCACATGTCCGATCGATCCCATGGAATCGGCGCGCCGAGGATGGGCCGATCCGTGCGGCGACAGGAGAACGAAGCGATGGTCAGCGCGAATCCCAGCGAGATCTGGCAGACGGTTTTGAACGAGCTCCAGTGGCAGATCCCCAAGCCGACGTTCGAGACATGGGTGAAGGGAACCCAGGTGGTCTCCGTGCATGGGGATACGTTTGTGATCGGGGTGCGCAGCGCCTACGCGCGGGACTGGCTGGAGCACCGGCTGCGGACGGTGATCGCTCGCACGTTGACCGGGGTGGTGGGGCGGCCGGTGACGGTGAATTTCGTGGTGTATGAGAACGGCCGGATCCAGTCCGCCGCCTCCAACCCGGGCGAAGAGGAGGCGGTTGTCCCTTCCTTGTGGGCGCAGCGACTGAACCCCCGCTACACCTTTGAGTCCTTCGTGGTGGGCCCGAGCAACCGGCTGGCCCACGCGGCGGCGCTGGCGGTGGCCGAACGGCCCGCCCAGACCTATAACCCGCTGTTCATCTACGGCGGCGTCGGGCTGGGCAAGACCCACCTGCTCCATGCCATCGGCCACGTCTGCCTGCGCAAGCGCCTGCGGGTCCTGTATGTTTCCTCCGAGGAGTTCACCAACGACCTGATCAACGCCATCCGGTCCCAGACCACCGATCAGTTCCGGGACAAGTATCGCTCGATCGATGTGCTGCTGATCGACGATATCCAATTCATTGCGGGGAAGGAGAGCACCCAGGAAGAGTTCTTCCACACCTTCAATACCCTGCACAGCAACGGCAAGCAGCTGGTGATCTCCAGCGACCGCCCGCCCCGGGCCCTGGTGACCCTGGAGGAACGGCTGCGCTCCCGCTTCGAATGGGGGCTGATCGCCGATATCCAGCCCCCGGACCTGGAGACCCGCATCGCGATCCTCCGGGCCAAGGCGGAGGGGCTGGCCATCCCTGTTCCCGACGATGTGATCGAGCTGATCGCCCGGCAGATCCAGAGCAACATCCGGGAGCTGGAAGGGGCGCTGAACCGGGTGGTGGCCTACGCCCAGCTGATGGGCCTCCCCCTGCGCCTGGAGGTCGCCACCAGCGCCCTGGCGGATCTGCTGCCCCGGCGCAAATCGATCTCCATCGAGCGGATCATCGAGGTGGTGGCCGACTTCTACGGGGTCCCAGCGGATGCCCTGCGGGGGCCTCGCCGGAACAAAGAACTGGTCTACCCTCGCCAGGTCGCGATGTATCTGGTCCGGGAGGAAACCGGTGCCTCGCTCCCGCAGATCGGTGAGGCCTTCGGGGGGCGGGACCACACCACGGTGCTCTACGGCATTGAGAAAGTGCAGAGCGAGCTGGAGCACAACGAGCGCCTGCGCCGGGAGATCATGGCCCTCCGCGAGCGGCTTTACCAAGAGGAGCGCGCCTGAGCGCCGTCAGACCCGACGAAGAGGACGAAAGCCCCGGGGAAACATGGTGCGCCGGCCTGCTGTCTATCATCCTCATGGGGGCAAAATCTCTCGAGGGAAGAGGCGGGTGATCCGCGGGATGATCCCGCAGCGTTTCGGTGGGGTCTTGACGGGAACCGCGATCCCAAGCGAAGGCGGCGGCTGACGGAGATGGTGGCGCTGGGGATGGTTGGCAACTGTCGTCGGCGCTTACGGAGCGCCATCCGGATAGCCCTTCATGTCCTCGCGCACGCTCCCCGTCGTCCCGGCTCCCCAACGGCTCCGAATACGAATAGCCGCGACGGCAGTGCG